>CAYTSZ010000012.1:0-19937 GCA_964440635.1 uncultured bacterium | reverse complement strand
CGATGGCTTTTTGAGTATCACATTATCAAAAGTCCGAGTTTTCGGGTGCACTTCCTTTTCCACATAATTTGGGTCTTGACCTGTTTTAGTATGAATAAGCGTTGAGGTAAACAATATAGGAAGTTAATTCCAGGAACGTCTAAATATAAGGAGAATAAGTTTGTTAGTGAAAAAAGTTGATAATCTTAGAGAGGTTAAAAAAGTTGCCAGACTTGCCCGGGAAATATGGTGGGAACACTATGTTCCCGTTATAGGTCGCAGTCAGGTGGATTATATGCTGGAAAAATTTCAGAGTGTCGAGGCAATAACCACTCAAATTGAAAGCGGTTATGAATATTATATTTTACTGCTTGATGAAGAGGCGGTTGGATATCTTGCTCTGGTTCCGAATCAATCAGATAAAAGTATGATGGTAAGTAAAATATATGTAAAATCCGAATATCGAGGCCAGGGGTGCGGGACCCGATTACTTGAATTTACCAGAAAAACAGCAAGAGAACGGGATATAGAGCGCTTGTGGTTAAGAGTAAACAAACACAATGAATCCACGATTGATTGGTATAAAAATAAAGGGTTTACAATTAAAAAAGAGGATCGGAAGGATATTGGCGCGGGGTTTTATATGGACGATTATATTATGGAGATGGATCTCGGCCGGAGAAATGATGAGGAAGCGGAGGAGTGAAGCGGTAAAGAGGGAAACATTGAATCGTGAAAGCAGATTAGGTTGAAATCAACCGAAAAAATTAAATATGCTAATCGGAACCAACTTTCCAGAATAGAAAATTCCGATTGGGATAATTATTAAAACCATGAAGCCCTGAATCACGCAAAAAACATTAACCAGCCCCGGCCTCGCCATTCCACAATTCCACAATTCCGCAATTGCGATGATACGGAAATAACATATGTAATATCTAATCTCGTGATGAGAGTTGAGAGATGTAGTCTGTTTTTGCAATTTTTATTGTGGTGTGGTAGGTTTGAGGTGAGCAGGGAGAGGGGGTTATTTCTGAGAGTGAAAGGAGATGAGTGAAACGTATGTTTACCACCGGAGCTTTACTGGCACTTTTCGTGGGGTTTGTTTCTGCAGTATCTTTGCCGGCAGGGTCCCTTATTGGCCTTTATGTAAAACCTGGAGCCCGCCTCACTTCGTCCCTTATGGCATTTGGTGGTGGAGCACTTCTTTTTGCTCTTACTATTGAAATTGTGGCCCATTCATTTGAAATTGCCGGATTCTGGTCGCTGGCATTAGGATTGTTTGTGGGAGGTATTATCTACGAGCTTCTTAACCAGGGATTAAACAATGCCGGTGGTTTTCTGCGAAAAGGTGCCACCCTCATTCGACACCTGGCCCAGATAAAAAGGGAAAAAGCGCACCGGATACTGGAACACCTCTCACAGGTGAAGATACTCCAGTCCATGCCGCCGGAGGATATTGCCCGTCTGGTACCCCGGGTGGAAGAAATTACAGTGAAGGAGGGGGGGCGGATAATCAGAGAGGGTGAAAGTGGTGATGCTCTGTATTTAATAGATTCGGGCCGGGTGCAAGTTATCCGGAATGGTAAACCTGTTGCCGCCCTGGAGGCGGGAGATACCTTTGGCGAAATGTCCCTTCTGACCGGTGAGGACCGCGTGGCGACTGTGATAGCCCGGGAAAAATCAACTCTTTATAAAATTAATAAGAGTGATTTTGATGAGTTGATCGAGGTCTCTGCTGAGATGAAAACGGCTGTTGAAAAACTGCTTCTGGAGAGAAGTGAAGATCTGGCCCGAAAATCAATGCTCTCCCGGAATAAAGCAAACAGATGGAAAAAGAAAGCCGCCAGCCATCTGAGTGAGGAAAATTTTTCTCCCACATCTATGGAAATGAAAGAAGCCATGAAAAAGGAGGAGAACGCTTCACTCGGTATCTGGCTGGGGATATTTCTGGATGGTATTCCGGAATCACTTGTCCTGGGGATTACTATTTCCGATAAACTGCTGGTTCCCTGGGCACTGGTTGCCGGTGTTTTTCTGGCCAATCTGCCGGAGGCAATGTCCAGTTCGACTATGATGAAGGAACAGGATTATTCGTTTGCTCGTATTCTTGTGATGTGGAGTTCTATAACCGTGATGACCGCTGCTGGCGCCTGGGCCGGACATGTTTTTCTTCAGGGGATGGCGGTCCATTTTTTTGCTGTCATTGAAGGGGTGGCAGCGGGGGCAATGCTGACGATGGTTTCAGAAACAATGTTTCCTGAAGCCTATGAAAGGGGCGGCGCGGTGGTGGGGTTGTCCACACTGGCCGGTTTTATCTGCGCTCTTTTTATCAAATATATTGCTGTTGGTGCCAATTAAAATTATCAGTAAGCGAGATTTGGTATGAAAAACTTTAATCGTGAAGATGTTAATCCGGAAACTTTTTATGACATCCAGGACGATGCAACGTGGGCTATTGCTCGGATGATGCCCCAGTTGATGTTAATTTACTCCATAAGCATCGGTTTGCTGGGGACGGTGGGAGTGGTTCTTCTTCGCTTCCAGCAGTATTCACCGGCACTGGGGTTTGGAATCGGCTGGATTTTTCTTTCTTTTGCCGCTTTTGGCCTGGTTATTGCCCTGGTTCATGCTTTTCTGGCTTATCTACGTCCGCTGGATAAATTCACCTCCAGACTGGGGGCTGAACCCCTGGACCCGGAGGACCGTTATCATTCCATTTTTAAAAATGTGGTTGAAGAAATTTCCCTGGCAGCCCCGGTATCCTACGTGTCGGCCCGGGTGATTCCTACGCCACGAACAAATGCCCTTGCCGCCGGCGATCAGCAGGTAGCGGAGGTTATGATTACCGAGGGTGCTCTCGGCCAGCTCAGCCGGGAGGAGCTGCAGACTGTGGTTGCCCACGAGTTGGCCCACATTGCTTACGGGGATGCCCGTTTAAAACTATTTACGGCGAATATTCTGGAAATTTTTGAAATTTTTAACTTTGAAAAAATATCTAAATCCAGCCGGTCGGTCGGCGGGTTTAGAACAAGGGGGACGCGTGGCCGCGGTGCTCTGGTTATTCTTGTTCTTGCTTTGCTTGCTCCTCTGCTGAAGGGCTTGAACCGCATTTTTGCTACCGGTATTTCTCTTCAACGGGAATGGCGCGCCGATGCGACGGCCGTGGAATACAGCCGAAATCCCCTTGCTTTAGCAAGAGCACTTTACCGGCTGGGCAGTCTAAAATCAAAATCAGTTTCCGTGGGCTTGCCGGCCCCGGTCAGGGATTATCGGGAGAGCGTGGCTTCTCCCGCCTACAGTCAGTTGCTCCTTGTTCCTTTTGATTCCGCCTCCAGGGGGGTAAAAGAAATAAGTTGGTGGGAGAAATTATTTTTGAGTCACCCTCCCGTGGAGAACCGGATCGCCAGAACTTTGAACTTGGCCAGAGTGCCTTATTCAGATTTTAAACGACAGGTGGAGAGAGAACGCAGCTCCCCGCAGCTTGATCTGCCGGCGCTCCGGGATAAAGAGGGTAATCTTTTGTACAAACAAAACTGGTGGATATATGCCGACGGAAGCGAGAGCGAAACGAATCTTGTTGATCTGTTGAGCGGGGAAGGTTTGACCGGCGAAGCTCTTATTGCCAGAGAAGGGGATGAGGATTGGAGTAAACCCGATCAGCACAGGAATCTCAAGGCTATAAAAAAGCTTTATGAGAATGAAAAAGAAAAAGGGAATTGTCCCCAGTGTGGTGCTCCGTTCTGTCGCCGGTTTTACCTGGGAGTTCCAATTAAAGTTTGTCTGCTGTGCGGGGGAGTAGCACTGAGCTGGCGTAAAGTTATCCGTTTGGAAACCCGTCACAGAGATGGTAAACTTCCCGAGCGGCTTGGAAATATTGAAGATTATACAGGTTATCACGGCGGTGAGCCGATACCGGAGGATGAAATGATCGGAGCGGAATGTCCTGATTGTGAAATTCCTTTCCGCACCAAAAGATATCACGCGACAAAATTAATCGTCGACCAGTGTCCAAATTGTAATCTGACCTGGTTTGAGGAGGATGAGCTGGCAATAGCTTTGAATTTATAAACCTGTTGTCAGTTGCGTCTTGAAATTGAGATGCGAAATATATTTAACGTAGATTAAACTTGAAACTATGTTTATTACCGGAGAGGTGTTTTACGATGATATACGGAGGCATGATTTTAACGGTTTTGATTTTATTAATAGTTGTTTTTGCTTACCTTTATAATCGCCTGGTTAGTCTGAAAAACCGGGTTGATAATGCCTGGAGCCAGATAGAGGTTCAGCTCAAGCGTCGCCACGACCTGATCCCCAACCTGGTGGAAACCGTCCGGGGTTATATGGAGCATGAGCGCGAAACACTGGAAGCCGTGATCAAAGCCCGTCAGCAGGCGGTCGATATTGATCAGGACAATTTAGCTGACCAGGCGGAGTCAGAAAATTTTCTTTCCGATACTTTGCGCTCGTTGTTTGCTGTGACGGAGGATTATCCAAATCTGAAAGCAAATGAAAATTTTAAAGAACTACAGGAAGAGTTGACCTCGACCGAAAACAGAATCAGTTTTGCCCGTCAGCATTACAATGATTCGGTTATGCGTTACAATGAGACCCAGGAGTTAATTCCCTATAATTTCATTGTGTCTTTTGGAGATTTTGCTCCGCGAGAATATTTTGAAATTGATGATCCAACCGAAAAAGAAGCTCCGTCGGTGGAGTTTTAACCGCAGCGTTACTGAAGGGAAGAGTTGGAAGTAACTGTTTTTTAGGGTTTATGTTTCGATATAACAAGATCAGACAGCAAAAAACTATCATAAATAAAAGGTGAATATTATGGAAAAAGCAGCCAGAAAATTTTTGGAGAGTTTGATTGATGCGGTAAGTCCGTCCGGATTTGAAAATGAGGCGGTGGAGGTCTGGAAATCACAGGTAAATAAATCCACCGATAATATTAAAACCGATATTCACGGCAACTGCATAGCGGTCTTGGGGGAGGAAAAACGGCCCCGGGTAATGCTTGCCGGCCATATTGATGAAGTGGGTTTTATGGTCAAATATATTGATGAAAACGGTTATATCTATTTTTCCACCGTCGGCGGGGTGGATTCGCAGGTTGTGCCCGGCCAGCGGGTTAAAATTAAAACTGATAACGGTTATCTGCGCGGGGTAATCGGCCGGAAACCGATTCATCTGCTGGAAGATGAGGAAAAGAAAAAAGCACCAAAAACAGAGGATATGTGGATTGATATCGGGAGCGAGGATGAAGAAGAGACCAAATCAAAAGTAGGTATCGGAGACGCGGTTGTTTTTGATGTGGGACTGACAGAATTAAATTCTGATCGGCTCACCGGCAGGGGTTTTGATGATAAGGCCGGTGCATTTGTTGTCGGTGAAGTTTTAAGAGAGATTGCGGGAGAAAATCTGGATGCCGCTTTGTATTCCGTGGCTACGGTGCAGGAAGAGATAGGTTTAAGAGGAGCCCGGACCAGTGCTTATGGTATTTCTCCAGACATAGGAATAGCTGTAGATGTCACTTTTGCTTCTGATTTTCCGACTATGAATAAAAAGAAATCAGGCGATATCAAGCTCGGCGGCGGACCTGTCATAGCTCGAGGTCCAAATATTAACCCCCGCATTTTCAAAGTGCTGGTTGAAACCGCCAAAAGCGAGGAAATACCCTACCAGATTCAGAGTGTTTCTGCAGCTACCGGGACGGATGCAAATGTTATCCAGACCACCAAATCCGGCGTGGCAACCGCACTTATAAGCATCCCTCTCAGGTATATGCATACGCCGGTAGAAGTAATAAGCACCGCCGACCTGGAAAACACAGTCCGCCTTTTAAAGAAATTCATGGGCAGTGTGAACGAGGTTCTCTGAAAAACAGTATACCGCGCACCCAGTCGCCCCAATCCAATCGGTGCTTCTGTCGTGAAATTGATAGAAGTGTGGAAGACCTTTCTGAACTCGAAGTTTAAAATCGCTATTTTGTAGAGTAATCAGGAAGATGTTCGGTGGACGTACATAATCTGCCCGGATTTATATTTTTCGCTCTGAATAGTAGTTCCTCAAACCATAATTATTTATTTAATCGGGATCATCTGAAATTAATACTTGCTTTTCAGTCTGTACTGTATTAATATATTAGTGAGTTAATTAAGTAAGTTTATATTAAATTCTAAGGTGGTCGTGATTATGGGCGACAATAGCAGGTTGATCAGTGGTGTCCTGGTGTTGTTCTTTGTTTTGTTTGTGGCGATCTGTATGGGATCGTTTCTACAGGTTTTTGCCGGACATTGCTCGGCCCATGGTGCTGTTTTAACCTGCACCGCGCCCTACTTTTTGATAACCGGTGGCCTGCTTTCGTTCTTTTTTGTTCTGTCACTTTGCAGTCATTTGCAGCTATCTTTGCCCTCGAGTGTCCGCCTTTTTTTCTCTTTCCTCAATCCTGAACAACGAAACCGGACGGTTGAACCTATTTTTCTTACCAATCAGGTTTTCATTCTATAACCCACTCCTTTCTTTAATTTTTCCAATTTAACCAAAATGCCCTTTTTTAAAGGGGAAAAATTCTATTTCCAGGAAATTAATGGAGCGGAGTGATGAGTTTGAAGAAAAAATTGTTTGCCAGAAGGTTATTAATTATTGCCTTTATATTGTTAAGTATTTCGGCCCCCGTCGTGGTTGGAGCAGTCGAATTTGAAGATACCAGCCCTCTGCGGGATTACCTCGATTATGCAGAAGAACACAACCCGGGTTTGCAGTCTGCTCGACTTAAATGGAAATCTGCCCTGCAAAAAATTCCGCAGGCAACTTCTCTGCCGGAACCCAAATTATCCTACGCTCATTTTATTGAGGAAGTGGAAACCAGGGTTGGCCCCCAGGAACAGAAGATAGGATTGCGCCAGAAATTTCCTTTTCCCGGGAAGCTGGATTTGCGTGGCCGGCTGGCGGATGCAAATGCTGAGGCACTTTTCTACAGTTATCAGTCCCGCAAACAGGACCTTTATTACCGGGTCAAAAGTAGCTACAGCGAATATTATAATCTTGGTCGCTCTATTGCCATTACCCGGGATAATATGGAGATTCTTAAGAATCTTGAAGAAGTGCTGCGCAGCCGTTATGCCACAAATCAGTCCCGCTACTCGGATCTGATTAAAGCTCAGGTGGAGCTGGGAAAACTGGATGACCGTCTGAAATCTTTTCTCCGGATGCGTCCCGCGCTGCGGGCCAGGCTCAATGCCGCTCTGAACAGGGCTCCGGAGGCTGAGATACCCTTCCCGCGCCAGTTAGAGGAAAATGAAATAAAATTTTCCCGGCGGCAGTTGCAGACCATGGCCCGGGAGGTAAACCCCGAGCTTGTAGAAATAAAAAGTAGGATTGAACAAGAAAAAATCCGGGGAGATCTGGCCCGCAAAAATCGTTATCCCGATTTTTCTCTTGGCGTTGACTACATACGAACCGGTGAGGCCAGAATGGGGGGAGTCAGCGACAGCGGCAAGGATCCTTTGGTGGCGATGATAACTGTTGAACTTCCGCTGTGGAGAGGAAAATATAAGGCCGAGGAACGGGAGGCCAGCGAAATGGAGAAGTCTTTCCAGCGCCGGAGCGCCCAAAAAGAAAACAGGATTATTTCCGAACTCCAATACGCCTACTACCGCTATCAAGATGCTGTCCGAAAAACCTCTCTTTTTCAGGATGCTCTTATCCCGAAAGCCGAACAGTCTTTTCGCGCCGCCCGCACAGCCTTTGAGGCCGGTCAGGTTGATTTTATGAACCTTCTGGATGCTCAGCGTCAGTTGCTGGAATTTTCATTGGCCCTGGAAGGTGCCAGACGGGATCGCAGTGTGGCCCTTGCCACACTGGAGCAGATTGTGAGCCGTGAAATTGTTATAAACGAAAAAAATAAATCAATTCAAAAATTTGATAAAACCAGAAAAGGAGATGAACAATGATGCAAAAATCAGTGAGTTATTCCGGAATTGTCGTAGTAGTGGTGGTCATCATGTTTTTGGCCGCTTGCGGTTCCGAGGTCAACGAGGACGTTGCAGAACAAGCAGATCAGCACACAGAGCATCAAACAGCAGAACATTCAACAGAGGAAGCCGCTCATAGGCATGATAACGCTAAAACCGGTCAGATTGAGCAGGAGTTTTGTCCTGTTATGGGTAATCCGATCAATCCGGAGATTTATACGATGCACGAGGGTGAAAAAATTTATTTCTGCTGCCCTGGTTGTATTGGCAGATTCAACGCCAATCCCGAGAAATACAGCAGTTAATTAGAAAAAGTTTATTCAGTTTCTACAGACACTAAAAATCGACCGGGAGGTCCTGCGTTATGAAAAGAAAATTAAGAATCACCGGAATCGTTTTACTGATTATATTTGGTTTTATAGCCGGTTTCTGGCTGAGTGGTTCCGGTGAACAAAATAGAGTAAAAAAGATTTCGGCGGTAGAAGAAGAAAAAGATCCAGATACAATCTGGGTTGGACCGATGCATCCCCATATTCGGCAGGATGAACCGGGAAACTGTCCCATCTGTGGGATGGAGCTGGTTCCTATGAAGGCCGGGGCGGTGGAGAACGGAAACTCCACTGAAAATCGCCGGCAGATTACCCTGACCGAAACGGCGAAGCAACTGGCCCGGATTCAAACAAGTCCCGTGGTACGAAAAGACGGCACTGTAAAAGTTAGGCTGGTGGGAAAAATAGATTATGACGAGACCCGTCAGAAGGACGTTACTTCCTGGTTGTCGGGTCGAATTGATCGCCTGCGGGTAGATTATACAGGTGAAAGTATTGAAAAGGGCGAAATTATGGCCGATCTCTACAGCCCGCAAATTTACTCGGCCCAGCAGGAACTCATTCAGGCCCTGAGTTCCGCCCGTAAGCTTGATAAAAGTGATGTTGATATTATGCGTGAAACTGGATGGGCTACGCTTGAAGCCGCCCGGCAGAAGTTAAGGCTTCTGGGTTTTTCTCAGGAACAGATTGAGCTGACAGAAAAAAAAGGCAAACCCTCCAAACAGGTGAGTGTGTTTTCAACCGCCAGCGGAGTGGTCACGGAAAAACATGTAAATGAAGGTGTATACGTTCAACCGGGGACAAAACTATATACTGTTGCCGATCTTTCAACTGTCTGGCTGCTGCTGGAGGCCTACGAACGTAACCTCGGCTGGTTGAGAGAGGATCAGGAAGTCACGTTCGAAGTGGGGGCTTTTCCTGGTGAGGTTTTTAAAGGGAAGATCTCTTTTATAGATCCTGTTTTGAACGAAAAGACCCGGACCACCCGGGTTCGAGTGACTGTTCCCAATGAAAAATACCGGCTTAAACCCGGGATGTTCGCCACAGCAGAAGTGCGGTCCAGTATACGTGAAATAAGAGAAACTGAAAAACCGCCGCTGCTTATTCCCACGACGGCGGCTCTGCTGACGGGGAAAAGGGCAGTTGTTTATGTGGCTGTGTCAGAAACGGGAAATCCCGTCTACGAGGGGCGCGAGGTTGTCCTGGGGCCCCGGGCCGGTGATTACTATGTGGTTAAATCCGGCCTAAAGGAAGGTGAGCGGGTGGTAACTAACGGTAATTTCAAACTGGACAGTGCAGTTCAGATTCAGGCAAAACCGAGTATGATGAGTCCAACCGGATCGTCCCCGTCCGGCCACCAGCACGGAGATATTGAAGAAAATGCAGAGATGGAATCAATGTCAGATGCCGACCCGGAGATGCAGGAAAGTGAAATGAAGTTCCCGGGAGAGTTTACCGATCAGCTTTCCGAACTTTATGAGACGTATTTTACTGTTACCAAACGGTTGGGTGAAGATGATCTGCTCGAAGCCCGAAAGGAATTTAAATCTGTTCGCAGAGCTCTGGATCAGATAGAGATGGGGCTACTTTCGGGCCATGCTCACATGGTTTTTATGGAGCAACTGTCCGAGGCCAAGAACGCGGCGGCCGGAGGTAGTGATGCTGTTGATCTGGAATCTGCCCGGGAAGAATATCGGGATTTATCTGATGCTGTAATCGAACTGGAACGTAATTTTGGCCATCCGGGTGAGAAAAAACACCATCTGTTTTTCTGCCCGATGGTTTCTGATGGGGCCGGTGGCTATTGGCTTCAGCAGGAAAGTGAATTGAAAAATCCATATTTTGGACCGGATATGCTTGGCTGCGGGGAATCGCGGGATATTTTTACAGGTGGTGAGATAGAAAATGAGTGAACAACCGTCTCCGGAACATCGAACATTGAAAGACAGGCTGATCTGGTTCTGTCTTAACAACAAGATGATTGTGATTTTAATCGCCATTCTAATTGTGGGCTGGGGGGTTATGGTGGCCCCTTTTGATTGGGATCTGGGGGGGATGGTGCGTGATCCGGTTCCCGTGGATGCCATTCCCGATATAGGAGAAAACCAGCAGATTGTTTTTACTGAATGGATGGGCCGTTCCCCGCGGGATGTGGAGGATCAGATTACCTATCCGCTTACAGTTTCTCTGCTGGGTATCCCCGGTGTTAAAACCATCAGAAGTTTCTCCATGTTTGGTTTTTCCAGTATATATGTAATTTTTGAAGAGGACGTGGAGTTTTACTGGTCCCGGTCAAGAGTTCTTGAAAAATTAAACAGTCTGCCGGATGGAACAGTTCCCTCTGGAGTTTCGCCGGCCTTGGGTCCCGATGCTACCGCTCTGGGCCAGATATTTTGGTATACACTTGAAGGACGCGATAAGGACGGCGAACCAACCGGGGGCTGGGATCTGCATGAACTGCGGAGTATTCAGGACTGGTATGTACGTTATGGGCTGATGTCCGCAAGCGGAGTCAGCGAGGTTGCCAGTGTGGGTGGGTTTGTTCAGGAATACCAGATTGATGTTGACCCTGACGCGATGCATGCCCACGGAGTGACACTGGAAGAAATATTCAGTGCGGTCAAGATGTCCAACCTTGATGTGGGGGCCCGAACAATAGAGATTAACAAGGTGGAGTATATAGTTCGCGGTCTTGGTTTTATAGAAAATGTTTCAGATATTGAAAACACTGTTGTTCAAACTAATGAAAACATTCCTGTTTACATCAAAGACGTAGCAAACGTTCAGTTAGGCCCGGCCTTGCGGCGTGGTGTTCTGGATAAAGAAGGAGCCGAAGCGGTCGGAGGTGTGGTGGTTGCCCGTTACGGTGAGAATCCGCTTAAAGTAATTCAGAATGTCAAAGAGAAGATCAAAGAGATTTCACCCGGTCTGCCCGAAAAGACCCTGGAGGATGGAACAGTCAGCAAGGTTAAGGTGGTTCCCTTTTATGACCGCACAGATCTTATTTATGAGACTCTGGGGACCCTCAATACCGCACTCTCGCAGCAGATTATGGTGACGGTGATTGTGATCCTGGTGACCGTTATGCACCTGGCCAGTTCAATTATTATTTCGGCTCTTTTACCACTGGCCGTGTTGATGATTTTTATTGCCATGAAAATGTTTGGTGTTGACGCTAATATTGTTGCTCTCTCCGGGATAGCGATTTCCATCGGTGCTATGGTCGATATGGGGATTATTGTCTGTGAAAATATATTGAAACATCTCGACAGGGCCGACCCCCATGAGAATAGTTTGCAGGTTGTCTTTCGGGCCACAAGTGAGGTGGGAGGGGCAGTGCTGACGGCTATTAGTACTACAATTGTCAGTTTCTTGCCGGTTTTTACCATGATTGCGGCCGAGGGAAAACTTTTCAGGCCACTGGCCTTCACCAAGACGTTCGCCCTGCTTGCTTCGGTAATTGTAGCTCTGACAGTTATTCCTCCCATGGCACATGTGTTTTTTACCGGTAAAAATAAGAAAGGACTTTTGCGTCAGGTTTTTGGTGCCGTCACCATTATAGCCGGTCTTATAATCGTCTGGTTTTTGTCCTGGTGGGGGGGCGGAATTATTATTCTTGTCGGTACCTACCGTCTGCTTGAAGAAAAAATCGGTGAGCGAACAAAAGAATGGTTAACTAAAGGAACCATAGCGGGACTGGTGCTTATTGTCGGTTATTTACTGACTCTGAACTGGCTCCCGCTGGGTCCCGAAGCTGGTGTGGTTAGAAACTTGATATTTGTCACGACGATTCTGGGCGGGTTGCTGCTGTTCTTCTATTTTTTCCAAAAAGTCTATTCGGACATCCTTGTCTGGTGTCTGGACAATAAAGCAGCTTTTCTCAGTCTGCCGCTTATTCTTTTATTGATCGGTGCCATGGTCTGGCTCGGTTCGAATGCGTTTTTAGGCTGGCTTCCCAATATAATTAGTAACTCAGCTCCGGTGAGAATACTGTCCGAGCAGTTTCCGGGGCTGGGTAAAGAATTCATGCCGCCGCTGAACGAAGGAAGTTTTCTCTATATGCCAACAACCATGACCCACGCTTCGATTGGCGAGGCCCAGGATATTCTGCAGATGCAGGATAGGGCGATAAGGGATATTCCGGAGATAAAAAGTGCGGTCGGGAAAATAGGCCGAGCCGAAACACCTCTTGATCCGGCACCTCTGTCTATGATTGAGACTACTATTAACTACCGGGAAGAATACGTCACAGATAAATCAGGTCGCCGGCAGACCTTCCGTTACGATCCGGATGCAATTGATTATCAGCGGAACCTGGAGGGTGAACCGGTTGCTGCTCCCGACGGGAAGCCGTATAAAGTGCGGGGAAAATTTATACGGGACGAGGAAAACAACTTAATTCCGGATCCTTACGGCCAGCCTTTTCGCCAGTGGCGAGTTGCCCTTGATCCCGAGTTAAACGATGGTCGTGCCGCCTGGCAGGGTGTAAAAAATCCGGATGATATCTGGGACGAAATTGTTGATGCCGCGCAGGTTCCGGGTGTGACTTCGGCGCCCAAGCTGCAGCCGATCGCCGCCCGGCTGGTTATGCTGCAAAGTGGGATGAGGGCACCGATGGGAATTAAAGTCCAGGGCCCCGATTTGCAGAGTATTGAAAATATGGCACTAAAACTTGAACAGTATCTGAAAGAGGTGGATTCTGTTAAAGCCTCCGCTGTTATTGCGGACAGAATTGTCGGTAAACCGTATCTGGAGATTGATATCGACAGAAAAGCACTTGGTCGCTACGGGATCCATATGAAAAAGATTCAGGACGTAATAGAGGTTGCCATAGGAGGGAAAATCCAGACTGCAACCGTGGAGGGGCGGGAACGTTATCCTGTTCGCGTTCGTTATCCAAGAGAGCTTAGAGATAATATTGAAGCGATAAATGAAATTTATGTGACCGCCGCCGACGGGACTCAGATACCTCTGGGTCAACTGGCCGAGATTAAATATTCCCGGGGACCCCAGGCGATTAAGAGTGAGGATACATTTTTGACCGGATATGTTCTTTTCGACAAAAGGGACGGGTTTGCCGAAGTTGATGTGGTAGAGGACGCCCGGTTATATCTGGAAGAAAAAATAGAAGCGGGTGAACTGACTGTCCCGGAGGGAATCAGCTATACTTTCGCCGGTAGTTATGAAAATCAGGCTCGTTCCGAGAAAAGACTGGCAGTTATTCTTCCGGTAGCTTTATTTATTATCTTTATGATTCTCTATCTGCAGTTCAAATCAGTTCCGACCACATTGATGGTTTTTTCGGGTATTGTAGTTGCCTGGGCCGGAGGATTTATTCTGATATGGTTTTATGGTCAGAGCTGGTTTATGAATTTTTCTGTATTCGGTACCAATCTCAGGCAGTTGTTTCAGATCCATCCGATTAATTTGAGTGTGGCTATCTGGGTGGGATTTCTGGCTCTTTTCGGTATTGCCTCCGATAACGGGGTGGTGCTGGCAACCTACCTGGATCAAACTTTCAAACGCCGCCGGCCACAAACTTTGCAGCAAATCCGCAGCGCAACAGTGGAGGCCAGCCAGAGAAGGATAAGACCCTGTCTTATGACTACGGCAACCACCATTCTTGCCCTGCTGCCCATACTCACATCAACAGGGAGAGGCTCGGATATCATGGTTCCCATGGCCATCCCCTCAGTTGGCGGGATGCTGGTTGTTCTGATTACTATTTTTGTGGTGCCCGTTCTTTACTCGGGAGTGGAAGAAATCAAATGCAAATGGCGACTGGGGGGCAGTTATGCCAGCAAAACAGAGAAGAAAATCGACGAGGAGAAAGCTGAAAAAGATAATTGAAAGGAGGTGCTGAAATGAAATTAGTTGTTACCTATGTGCGTGATTTTATGGCTCCGGAGGTAATGAAACGTTTGAAAGAAATCGGTGTTCCCGGTATGAGCGCGATTGACGTAAAAGAAGTGGGAAATGAGATCTCCAGTGAACTGCTTATTGAACATCTTGAGGTTTCCGGTGAACTGGATAGCACCTACACCCGGATGGTCAAGGTTGAGATGATTATTCCTCAATCGGATGTTCCGGAAGTTAAAAAGGCCATCTGTGAGACGGCCCGGACCGGGAAAACGGGAGACGGTATTATTGCTGTTTCTCCGGTTGAGGAAGTTACAAAAATACGGACCGGCGAGTTTATCTAAAATCCGGTCGACACAGGGTGAATTAAAATTGAGGGTGTTTTATTTTTAGGATGCAAGATTCAAGTTGAAAAGTAGTGTTTTGATTTTTTTCAGCAACTCCCCGAGTTAGTGCGGGGACGGTAATAACAAACCGTTGAAAGTTCTGGTTTGATTATTGAGTCCACTCTAAAAAGCCCTCTCCCCTGGTGGGAGAGGGTTGGGTGAGGGGGAAGATGGCTTTGAATCACCAATACACCCCCCTTTGTGTTTCCCCCCGTCAAGGGGGGAAAGTTTTTGGAGTGGACTCATTATTAAAACCCTTTTTTCTGTCTAAAAAAAAACTATACTGTCTGTATAATTACAAATTAAGTTTTCAAAAACCGAATTCGGGAGCGTGGAACGATATGAGTTCAGAAGTGGTGAACAAGCGGTTTGAAGTCCGGGGGATGAATTGTGCCTCCTGCGCCCAGTCGATAGAATCTGCACTTAACGAGACGGAGGGTGTTCGGGAGGCATCTGTTAATTTTGCCGCGGAGACTGCCAGTGTGGAATACGATTCCTCGCTGGTTGATCCCGACCAACTGGCCCGTGTTGTCGAAAAGACCGGTTATGAATTGTTGGTTGAATCGGAAAAACAAAAATCAGCGGATAAGATTGTACTTGAAATTGGAGGGATGAGCTGTGCCTCCTGCGCGGCCAGTATAGAGGAGAGTCTTTCTGCTCTTGAAAATGTGGAGGAAGCCAATGTCAATTTTGCCGCCGAGAGGGCTATTGTAAAAACTTCCGAGAGTATATCTCCCGCCCGGCTGATTGCGGCCGTTGAAGAGGCCGGATATGAAGCGACTCTCTCCGGAAAACGCTCCAGGGAAGAGGAAAAAACCGAAGAATCTTCCCGGGCCCAAAAAGTCTGGAACGATATGCTGATAGCCGGGTTGTTGATGGTTCCGATTATTCTGATGATGATCCCGAATATATTTTTCAGTGACTGGCTGGCCGGAAGTATATTTGCCCGTCCGGTTTATGACTGGGTGATGTTTGTTTTTGCGGCCGCGATAATTGTAATACCCGGTCGCGAGACGCTCTCTTCGGCTTTTCGCAGTAGCCTGAATCTGCACCCGAATATGGACGTGTTGATTGCGGTTGGTTCTCTGGCTGCATTTTCAACCGGGTTTCTTGTTCTCGCCGGGCTGCCGGTGCTTAATTACTCCGGTATTGGTGGGATGATTATGGCTTTTCATCTGATTGGCCGTTACGTTGAAACTCGCTCCCGTGGACGAGCCTCTGAGGCAATTCAAAAACTTCTTGCAATGGAGGCTGATACCGCCAGGGTGGAGACTGACGGTAAGGAGATTGAAATCCCCATCGAAGAGGTCAAAGAAGGGGACGTAATGATTGTAAAACCGGGCGAGAAGATCCCGACTGATGGGGAAGTGGTTGAGGGGGAATCGGGAGTGGATGAATCAATGGCCACCGGAGAATCGATGCCTGTGACCAAGAAACCCGGAGACGAAGTGATAGGATCAACCGTTAACCAGCAGGGTCATCTGAAAGTGAAAGCTACTAAAGTGGGAGAGGACACCTTTTTGTCCCAGGTGGTTGAGCTGGTTCGTGAGGCCCAGGGAACAAAGGTTCCTATCCAGGCTTTCGCTGATAAAGTGACCGCCTATTTTGTGCCCACTGTTATGCTTCTGGCTCTGCTTACTTTTGTCGGCTGGTTTCTGTGGCCCGCAGTTTTCAGTACAGTGGCCATCCAACTGGAGGGCTGGCTGCCCTGGGTTAATATACCGGCCAATCCGGCCGCCTGGGCGATTGGCACCCGGGCAATTTATGCCCTGGTCGCCGGGATTACCGTTCTTGTTATCGCCTGTCCCTGTGCGCTGGGGCTGGCTACCCCCACCGCGCTGATGGTCGGAACTGGTATGGGCGCTGAAGAGGGTATTCTAATCCGCAGCGGTGAGGCTATTCAGGTTATAAAAGACCTTGATGTGGTGGTCCTGGATAAGACGGGGACCATTACCGAGGGAACCCCCCGGCTTGTTGATACCTATTTTGAATCCGATGTGGCCGAAGAGGAGATCCTGGCCGCCGTGGCCGGTGTCGAGAAAAAATCAGAACATCCGCTGGCTACAGCCATTGCAGAGGGGATTGAGGACAAAGGTATCGAAAGTACTAATGCCGAGAAGTTCAACTCCCATACCGGTAAAGGAGTAGAAGGTGAGGTCTCCGGCAAGAAAATTCTTGTTGGTAATCGCAGCCTGCTGGAGGAAAACGGCGTTAAAATGTCCGAAGATATTCAAAATAAAGCCCGGGAATTTGAAGAACAGGCCCAGACTGCAATGTATGTGGTGGTGGATGGTGATCCCGTAGGGATTCTGGCTGTTGCGGACACAGTAAAAAAGGAGTCAGCTTCCGCTGTCAAAACCCTCCGCGAGTTGGGACTTGAAGTATATATGTTGACCGGTGACAACCGGCGCACGGCAGAAGCAATTGCGGATGAGGTGGGTATTGAAAATGTTCTCGCCGAGGTCCTGCCGGATGAGAAGACCGATCAGGTTAAAAAACTACAAAGCGAAGGGAAAAGAGTGGCGATGGTTGGTGACGGTATAAACGATGCTCCGGCCCTGACCGCCGCCGACGTGGGGGTGGCGATTGGCAGTGGCACCGATATTGCGATCGAATCCGCGGACATAACCCTGGTCAGCGGCGAACTTACGGTTCTGGTGCGCTCTTTCAAACTTTCCCGTGCCACCTTCAGGAAGATTAAACAAAACCTCTTCTGGGCCTACATATACAACACGGTGGCCATCCCGGTGGCAATTCTCGGCCTGTTGCACCCTCTGATCGGTGTAATAGCAATGACCACCAGCTCAATCACAGTAGTAACCAACGCCAGTCTGTTGAAGTTTGTCAGCCTGGATTGAGTGATATTTATTTTTCAGTAAATATTTAATTTTTTTTTGATATTTTATAGTGCTGGATTACTGTTTGTTTACAGTAGTATTGGCTATAATAAAATTTATTTTTAATCCAATTAGTCAGGGTGATTGTAGATGGGTTCTGAAAAAGATAATAAAAGTTCTTCTCGTATGCAGGATGCGATGCGGGAATTGTATGATGAAAGAAAAAAGCAAGAGAAAGAATCTGAAGAGAGTTCAAAACCTGAATCCGTGGATTTTGAGTGGGACCAGGCTTCAGTTGATGAAATAGATATGGAAGAATTTAATCCGGTGGAAATGGGATTTGACGAGGAACAGCTCGGGGAACTTGAGAAGGTACAGTCTCAGCTTGATATTATTCGTCGCTCGGATAAGATTAGTTCCGAAGACAGGGAAATCCCCTTCAAAAAAGAGTTTCTTAACAAGCTTAAGACGATGGTGCCTGATATTATTGAGACAGTTCTGAATCAATACAGGGTCGATAAACCGGATATAGAAAAAACAGAGAGAGACAGTGAGTTTTACGATAGAATTAAGAGTTATACCGAGGACGTAATCCGTGAAAAGTCTTTTTATCTGGCCCCCAAGGAACATAGATACCTCGTTGATTTAATAGTGGATGAGGTGCTTGGTTACGGACCGATAACTTCCTTAATTTATCGGGATGATATTAGTGAAATAATGGTCAACGGTCTGCATGAAGTATATATTGAGAAAAACGGTAAACTGGAATTAACCGATATATTTTTCATTAACGCCGACCATGTAAAAAGTACAATCGATAAAGTTCTTCAGAATTCAGATCGATCGGTTGATTTTTCCTCGCCCAGTGTGGATGCCACACTGCCTGACGGTTCCAGGGTGCACGCAATTATTCCCCCGCTGACTCCAGAAGTTGGGAAAATAACCATCCGAAAATTTACTAAGGGAAGTTTGCAGATTGATGATCTTATAGATTTTGGCACCCTTACCCCGGAAATGGCTTATTTCCTTGGCGCCTGCGTGAAATCGAGGTTGAATATGATAGTTTCCGGTGGAACTTCCAGCGGTAAAACAACCATATTGAATATTCTTTCTTCATTAATTCCAGCCAAAGAAAGGATAATTACAATTGAGGACGCCCTGGAATTAAAATTTCACGATTACCAGGATAATGTCATTAGACTGCAGACTCGCGATCCTAATTTAGAGGGAAAAGGAGAAGTCACCACGACCGATTTAATACGTGACTCATTGCGTATGCGCCCGGACCGTATAGTTGTAGGTGAGGTAAGGGGTAAAGAGTTTCTCGACATGCTGCAGGCTATGAATACAGGCCATGACGGTTCTTTTACAACAGTGCACGCCAATACTCCCCGGGAGACTGTATTCAGACTTACAAATCTTGCCATGCTTTCCTCGTATGAGATTTCTGAACAGGCCGTGCGCCGTCAGATAGGAAGTTCAGTTGACCT
Organism: uncultured bacterium; assembly: GCA_964440635.1. GTDB lineage: Bacteria > T1Sed10-126 > T1Sed10-126 > T1Sed10-126 > T1Sed10-126 > CAYTSZ01. The sequence goes on along the minus strand of CAYTSZ010000012.1, from coordinate 1,078 downwards.
CTTTGTTCAGTTGAAACGCTACCGGGACGGAACGCGAAAAATAAGTCATATTAGTGAAGTTGTCATGGATGATGAACAGGGGGTTGTACTTGAGGATATATTCACATACGAACAGCAAGGGCTTGATGCGGACGGGAATGTAATAGGAGGATTCAAGTTGCACCGCCGTCCGGAAGGACTAGTTGAGAGGTTCCATCATGCGGGTATTCCCTTCCCGGAGAGAGTTTTTGAGGAAATTGGATAATAAAAATAATTCTTTTTGTATAAAAATTGATGATATTGAAGACCATACTGGTGGTTTAAATAACTGGATTGAAGAAAAGTTGAACCGGGTTGGTCTGGAACCTGAGCTTGTAAATAGGATTCTTATCGTCTGTGCCGAAATAGAGGCCAATATTATTAATCACGCCTATCCAGATGAAAAAGCCGGTAAAGAAAAAACAATGGAGGTTTGTCTTTCTTTTTCAAAGGGAGGTGTGGAAATTAGATTTATCGACAAGGGAACTCATTTTGACCCTCTTTCTATAGAAAACAAACCAGAAACCAACTTCGAGCAGGGTGGTAGAGGTCTACCTATAATCAAGAAGATTCCGGACAAAATATCCTATAAAAGAATTGACGATTCAAAAAATGAGTTGTCGCTTTATTTTTTCAATAAAGATTAATTTTTAGTCTTTTAGTTCCTCTATTGCAGTTTCGAGATCCGGGTATATTTCTATGAACTTTTCCAGGTTTGTCAGTTTGAAAATCTTTTTAACTGATTCGTTCATCGCGCAAAGTTGCAGTGAACCCGACCGCTTTGAGAGCTTTTTTATTACATCAACAAAAACGCTCAGCCCGGAACTGTCGATTATGGTTAAATCCTCACAGTTGATAACTATATTTTTTGTTCCATTCCGGATAGCTTTATTTAGAGTTTTTTCCATTTCATTAACATTTTCGTGGTAAATCTTACCGCTCAAATCAAAACAACTGACCTGCGGCGGACATTTTGTTTTATTCACTTTAATTCCCATCATTTTAACCTCCAGATTGTTTATCAAAATTAGAATGTAATTTTAGGTTATTTTCGTTTTAA
>CAYTSZ010000011.1:0-20265 GCA_964440635.1 uncultured bacterium | reverse complement strand
TCACTCTTTCATGTGAGTTAAAAAAATCATCCATACCCCAAATTTAACTATTTTTGTACCATAATAACATAATTCTCCAGCTCATTTTCCCGACCCTCCGAGATGCTGTGAAGATGTTGAATGTCTTATTTCCGGATTTATACAGTCACGGGTTGGCCCACAGGATGTGGGCCAGTGGCTGTATTCCTCGCAGACAACTGGAGGTTGTCGAGAATGAGTAAATAAGACATTCATCGTCTTCACGCTCAAAACAGCTCATCTTTGGTCTGAAATTGATTTCACTCTATTTCTCTATATAAAATCTCGTTTTCGTATTTTCTGATTAAATACGGTATCCCAAGTTCTTTACGCGTTTTTATTATCACGTCCCTAAGATCGGTTGAAAGGGCTATAGGATGGGTCGGTTCACCATCGGAAGTAAGCATTACAACCTTTTTCCCCTTTTCGCGGGCCTCCTCTATTCCTGAACACAACTCTTCCAATCGTAAAGCGGAGTCAGGAGAAGAAAGAAAGGTAAAAACAAAATAATCATCGGCGGGATTCAGACCACCCAAGCCATCTTTAAGCGGGCTGATTATCGGGTATTCGATCTTTTCATTGGTAATCAGGCGCAGGTCATCAGTTTTAAGCTGTAAGGCATATTCGCGGGTTTGATCACTGCAAACAAAAACAATCCTCGCAAATATCCCGGCCACCTCGTTAATCCGGTCAATCGTTTCTCGGGCTCGTTTATCTGAACCTGTTTTTGTCCCCAGGATTATCAAGGCCGGTCTCGGATCATCATCTTCTTTCAGTGGAGAAATCACAGCACGGGGACGGTAATTTTTGGTAACAATAATTTCTTTTTCCAGGCCATCCAACAGAGCCGGCAGATTCTGTCTGACATTAGTTATATTCCTGATTTCCTTGATAAGACTCAACCTCCAGGCTCAAAATATTATCACAACCACCCAGGTCTATTATCAGAATTTTAAATACAGACCAAGGATTTCACTCTCTTAAACCTAAATTGAGCGATTCTTGATCGGAGACGCCCTGCCTCCTCCGCACCCGTTGGGTGAGGATGTGTCATGTCTTGTTTTCGGGTTTATACAGCCATGGGTTGGCGCACAGGAAGTGCGCCAATGGCCGTATACCTCGCCGACAGCCGGAAGCTGTCGAGAATGAGAAAACAAGATGTGATACATCCTCAATCTCTCAGAATCGCTCAATTTCGGTTAAACAAAATTATCCAGCAGCTCATCCCGGCTGCGGGGACTGAGATCAGCGGGACAGATATCAAGCACCGTCCGCCCTCCGGTTTCCCCGCGAATATTAAGGCGACTGGCGGCTCGCGCATAGGCCGCCAGTATATTAGCGGTTGCTTCCGGATTACTGTCCCATTTACACCTGTACTCAATCAAAGCTTTATTATTTTTACCGGTCGCACCACTGGCCATGACAAAACCGCCATGGGGCATCTCGCTGTGGTCGGTTTTCATCTCCTGCTCATCGACAAAACGAACCTCAGTTTCATACTGATCATAATAATCGGGCATATTTTTAATATCGGCCACAATTTTTTTCCGATCAACCCCCTCTTCAGCCAGCACATAGACCAGACGTCGATGTTTCTCCCGGGTGGAAAGTTCCGGGCGTTCCCCGCTTCGCACTCTTTCAAGCGCTTCATCAAGAGGCAGTGTATACTGCCGGGCATCTTTCACACCTTCCACCTGGCGGGCGGCGTCAGAATGTCCCTGGCTAACTCCCGGTCCCCAGAAAGTATAAAGAGAACTTCCGGGGATGAAGGCATCAGCTTTAACACGTTCTTCGGAAAAGGTTCCCGGATCCCAACCGGTAGAGATAATGGCAACATTTCCTGCTTCAGATGCCACCCCGTCCATTTTCTTGAAATAACGGGGAATATCCGCGTGAGTATCAAAACTATCAACCACGTTATAGTAACGGGCAAATTTAGGTCCCTGTACCGGCAGATCATCCTTTGATCCTCCACAAAGAACCGCAACATCAGCCGGAAGCTCAGTTGCAAAATCAATATCTCCAGAGGCATCCATTACCTCTATCCCCTCCAACCCCTTTTCTTTTAGCTCAGTTTTTACCCGCTCCACTCCGCGACTTAAAATTCCCACCAGTTTCATATCGGTATTATTATCAATAGCCCTGTGAACCCCGCGGCCAACATTCCCATAACCAACAATAACAATTTCACACGAACTCACACAAATCTCTCCTCAGCAAAATATTAGTCCTTACTTAAAAGCAACAATAAATAATTGTAACAAACAAACAATGACTTTTGACAGAATTACCCAAATAACCTCAACATCAAAACCTGTTTTACCACAGAGAGGTCACAGAGTAAAAATCAAACCCCTGAAACCTTTTCTTGACAGGATTTACAGGATTAACTGGATAACTTCAGGCCCAGAAGCCCCAAACCATTTAGTTTTTTTTGAGCGCTGTTTTAATCCCCTCAATCAAAAAAACAATTCAAACAAACATCTGTATTGATTTTGATTTACATCCTGTCCATCCTGTTAATCCCGTCAAAACAGCCGTTGACCCGGACTTTGCTTTTTCTCAAGCTCTCAAGCTCTCTGGCTCTCATGCTCTGCCTTTCCTCCGCTCCTCCCCTCATCAGATCTCCGCTCTATAATCCACATCCTCTGCGTTAAAATTGCTGTTGACCCGGACTCTGCTTTTTCTCAAGCTCTCAAGCTCTCTGGCTCTCAAGCTCTCAAGCTCTGCCTTTTCCTCCCCTCATCCCCTCGTCGTTTCTTTCCCTTGCCGTTTCCCCTTGTCTATTTCGTCCTCTGAGGTGAAAAAGTCGTTGACTTTGATTTTATACTGTTCCGCCCTTTTTTCTTTAACGTTAAATTTGACATAATCGCCTTCAGGAAGTATACTTTTTGTCCTTCGGTTGGGCCGTAGCCAAATGGTAAGGCACCGGGCTTTGGTCCCGTGACTCCAGGTTCGAATCCTGGCGGCCCAGCCATTATTTTATTCTCCCGGCGGCAGCTTAAATCCAACTAACACTTCCTTATCCATTATCGGACGCTTCCAGACCACTTTGGCCCGGGCACGGCGAAAACCACAGCGGGCATCAATTATATCTCCTTCATCATAAGGAAAAGGGGGCTTAAAAGCCGCCGAAAAACCATGCTGGAACCAGTCCTTCGTTATCCCCCGTATTTTTTCCTCTTCGGGACCATCTGGATTGATTATCGTATCGGGCAGCAAAGGATCCGGTTCAAACCTTTTTTCATCCCGTTCATCTTCTGGTGGATTGTCGGCCATTATTTTCTCCTATTTAATACAGAGTTGATTACGTCCTTCGTCTTTTGCTTTAAACAGGGCATTATCGGCCGCATTCAAAACCTCAAGTGCAGTATTGTATTTACCCGCGCTGTCGGCCAGACCTATGCTAACTGTGACTTTCTTCTTCAGCAATTTTTTCGCCCGCTTGGTTTTACGGGTCACTCCCACGCGGGTATTGGCTATTGTTTCCCGCAAACTTTCCAATTCCTCTTCAACCTCCGGCACCAGTTGATGCGGATAAACAAGGGTGAATTCTTCTCCTCCGAAACGATAAGCATAACCGCTGCTTTCGGACTCAATTAACTCTGCCACAACCTGTAGAACTACATCCCCGGAATCATGTCCATAAGTATCATTGAAATTCTTAAACTTATCTATATCTATCATGGCTATTGCGTAATCTCCGCCCAGTTTTTTTAGTTTCTCATCCAGGGCCATCCTCCCCCTGATCTGGGTCAGAGGATCACGGTAAGCCTTACTCCAGGCAAAATTTACCGCACGCAGGAGAAAAAGAGAAGCAGCGATATTATACATAACAGCATGGCCAACTGCTATCTCCAGTTGTTGCGACGAACTAAATTCAAACCCCTTAATCAAACTAAGGCACGCTGCCGCCACAATCCAGAAGGTAAACAACTGATTATGAACATAAAAACTGTGTGACCTGACGAAAATAAGCAGGATAAGTAAAAGAAAAAGTTCTGCGATTACAGGCAGGGGGATTTGCAGGTTAAATATATTATAAGCGGACAGAACTTCCGGAAATTTTAATACCCACGTTCCCGAGAGCAAAACAATTAACGGACCACCCGTCAGAAAAATCAGGCAAACTGAAAACTTCCCCAGCCCACTCAAAGTAAGAAAACCCCCTTCTCCGGAGAGGTGAAATATAATAAAAGGCAACGGAATAAAATAAGGAAACAGCTCCAGGCCACCGTTGTATAATTCGGCCCAGATTTGACCTCCGAAAAAGCCTGTAATAAAATCAGCCTGAAGATACAGGTAAACCAGCAGAAGGAAAAGATTCATAAAAAAGAGGCGGGTGGAGTTAAAATACAGCAGCAACAGACCGCTTAATATCATCAGCGCCACCGGCAAAGCAAACAAAACAAACCCGGGAAACTGGCGGACAGGTTGAAAATATGCGGACCAGCTCTCCACAAAATTAAAAGCAACCAGACCCGCCACCACCAGCAAACCGGGAAAAACAAACCCGGCAAGACGTTTCAAAAAAACAGCCATAAACCAAAATCACCCGGCTCCAGCACGAAAATTAAAAACCTTAAATCAAACCAAGTTTTACCACAGAGGTCACAGAGGGACACTGAGGTAAAATCAAAACCTTTAAAACTTTTTTTGACAGGATTTACAGGATTAACTGGATAACTTCAAATCCACTTCTTTTTTGAGTGCTGTTTTAACAGCACCTGCTCGAATTTCATTCGAGCGGTTAGCGGGGATTAGAAGCAGTAAAAATAAAACCGTTTTTATTTTTCCCGCTTCCAATTCCCTTAATCAAAAAAACAATTCAAACAAACATCTGTGTTGATTTTGATTAACATCCAGTCCATCCTGTTAATCCCGTCAAAACAGCCGTTGACTTCCCCGGTTTTTCCTCCGCTCCTCCCCTCATCCGCTCTTCGTTTCTTTCCCACGCTGCTCCCCCCTATCCGCCGTTTTTCCAGCTCTCGATCACCTTTTTTTCAAAATTACGGTTTACTTTCACGGCGCTGTAGGTGGTTTCGCAGGGAGCGCCGGGGGCATAATCGTTCAACAAACGTCCCTTTTCTATATCTATAATAATAATGCTGGAAGAAACAGTCCCCGCCTCTTCGCCGTGTTTGCACATCGCACCGTGGCCGCCAAAACCCCGGTGCTGACGACAAAAATTCTGCAGTCGTCCCCGCAGCCTTTCCGGGCGTGCTTCAAGCCCATTCCCGCCCCAGGGAAACCGCGACCAGCGATCAAAACTGTACAGCTCCATATCACTGTTATCGGAAACGAAAAAGCTCCCTTTATCCTCTTGATGTTTTTCAGTCTTTCCTGGCCCTTCATACTCAAGGCAGAATATTCCTTCCGGGGCAAGAAACAGGAGAGAAAAAGCAGGATAAGGATCAAGCTCGATATCCCGAACCATTTCAACGGCAGTTTCAAGACCATCCGCCGTGCCGAGAATATCCGTCACCAGCAATCCCCGGCTCGGACTTTCTTTATCACCGGCCTGTGATACTCCATTGGTCAGGGCAACAAACAACCCTTCTGAATTAACTCCCAACCAGCTCCCCCCACATTTCGGATCAAGAGGACTGAAATATTGATACTTTTCTCCCTCCCGAAGAGCCGGCGGCTCACCCCCGCGCTCATAAAACTCATCACGATTAGAAGCAAAAATCAAAGGCAAAGTTTTGTCCGGATTAACCCAGCCAGTCACAAAACAGATAGTAACCACTCCCAGGATTATTTTTGATTATACTCCATGCCCAAATTCAAATTATAAACCCAACTCCCCCACTCTCCAAACAAAACGGTATAAAGAAAGTTCATAGCAAACACAGTTTAGAGTTCATAGTGCATAGTTTATAGTTAAAATCAAAACATTTCCACCACAGAGGTCACGGAGGGACACAGAGGTAAAACCAAACCATTAAAATATTTTTTTTGACAGGATTTACAGGATTAACTGGATAACTTCAAAACCACTTTTTTTTGAGCGCTGTACTAACAGCGCCTGCTCGAATATAATTCGAGCTGTTACACGGAATTAGAAGCGGTAAAAATAAAACAGATTTTATTTTTACTGCTTACAATTCCTTGTCTCAAAAAAACCCATCCAACTAAACACAATTATTATCAAACACCTGCCTCAATTTAGATTATGACTTACATCCTGTTAATCCTGTCAAAATAGCCGTTGAATTTGACTTTCTTTGCGACTTCGCGCCTTTGCGTTCACCAGGGCAATTGACTTTGCTGTTGAATTTACCCCGGTGGTTTTGAATTTCCTCCGTGAACCTCTGTGACCTCTGTGGTAAAATTGCTTTTGACGTTGATTTCGTAGTTTCCCCTTGTCTCCCTTTCTCCCCATCTCCTTGTCTGTTTTTTACCTCTGTGCCCCTCTGTGACCTCTGTGGTAAAATTGCTTTCAAAGTTGATGTTTCCCCTCTTATCCACTTTTAATTATCTCTCGCGCTATCTGTTCGGTTATCCCACTCACTTCGGTCAGTTCTTCCAGGCTTGCCTGCTTGACCCGCGAAGGACTGCCAAAGCGATTTATCAGAGCAGAAAGTCTTGCTGCACCGATACCATTTATTTCCCTCAGGCGGGATTTGAGCGAACCCTGGCGGCGGTCGCGGTGAAAAGAGATGGCAAAACGATGCGCTTCGTCTCTTATCCTCTGAAACAACTGCAGCAAAGTAGAATCCTCGGGTAGATCGTAGGGGGCTGATACCCCGCTGCGGTAGAGCAGCTCGTGGCGTTTTGCCAGTGACATAACCGGCAGATCAAGTTCCAGTTCTCCCAGAGCATCAAGTGCCGCCTGAAGCTGGCCGGGTCCCCCGTCCACAAAAACAAGATCCGGAAGGCGCTCGCCTTCCTCCAGCAACCGGCGATAACGCCGGCCTACAACCTCTCTTAGAGCCCCGTAATCATCCACGCCTTCTATCTGGCGAAGTTTGAAGCGACGATACCCCTCTTTCTCCGGTTCGCCGTTAACAAACCGGACCATCCCGGCAACATTTTGATGCCCCTGAAGAGTACTTATATCAAAACCCTCAATAACGCGGGGCAACTCTGGCAGATCAAAAAAATCCATCGCCAGGCGCAACATATCACCCTCCCGGCGGCGCATGGAAAGAGATTCGTTTTTAGCGGCCAGCCGGGCACTGCGGTCCGCCGAATCCACCAGCCGTTTTTTCTCCCCACGGCTGGGAAATTTTATTTTTACTTTCCGGCCGGCCTGCCAGGTTAACTTTTCCTCCAGCCATTTGCTATCCTCCACTTCTTCTCCGGCCAGAATAAGAGGGGGAATAGTGGTTACCGCCAGATAGTAAGTAATTATAAAATCGCGCAGTGCTTCGGCTCTATTTACGGTTTCTGCCTCCAGAGGATATTCCAGCCGGTTGACCAGCCTGTTTTCTCTAATCCTTAAAATTAGAACCGTGGTCACACCTTCGGCTTCCCCCAGTCCCAGCACATCGGCAGTTTCTGTTGATTCGATAAATGTGCTTTCCCGGGTGAACTTTTCAAGCGCCTGCAACCGGTCTCGATAAATAGCGGCCGCTTCAAACTTTTTTCGCCGGGAGTACTCTTCCATTTTATTTTTCAGACGGCGGCGGACGGGAGCATAATCGCCTTTTAAAAAATTTTTTAGATCTGCAATCATTTCCCCGTACTCTTGAGTATCCTGCAGACCAACACAGGGACCCTCGCACTGTTTTAAATGATAATCAAGGCAGAGCGAAAACCGCCTGTCATCACCACCGGACGGCAGGCGGTCATTACAGGAACGGTAAGGAAAAATCTCACGAATTGTTTTTAAAGTCCTGCGCATACTGCCCACACCGGTGTAGGGTCCAAAATATATATTGCCATCATCAACCTTTCGGCGGGTCACAAAAACACGGGGATAGGGTTCATTGCTGGTTATTTTTATGTGGGGATAACTCTTATCATCACGGTAGGAAATATTAAACCGGGGGCGGTGTTCCTTGATCAGATTGTATTCAACTTCAAGGGCTTCCGCCTCATTTTCAACAGTGATAGTTTCAATGCTGTCGACATTTTCAACCAGAAGTTCGGTTTTGCTGTCCCGGTGGGAACTGTTGAAATAACTGCGCACCCGGTCACAGAGACGGGTGGCTTTTCCGACATAGATTATCTCAGAGGAAGCGTCCTTGAAAATATAAACTCCCGGCCGGGCCGGAAGATTATCCAGAACAACCTGTATATTCTCCGATAGTTTCAAACTCAAATTCCTCCCCGACAGGAGCGGTTCTCAAGGTCATCACCAGAGCATCCTCGCGATTGTCGAGATAATAATCTATACGACGGCCTATCACTTCAAATCCAAATTTTTCATAAAGATTTATTGCCGCAAAATTATTTTCCCTGACCTCCAGAGTGAATTCATCATATTCAGCACCATATCTCTCAAACACGGCTTCTATCAGAGCCGAAGCAATCCCCCCCCGCCGATAATCAGGATCCACGGCCAGCGTGGTTATATGCAGTTCATCCAGAGCCCGCCAGACTCCCACATGACCGGCAACCCTGCCTTCTACTTCGGCCACCAGAACAACCGCTTTGGACTGCCCGTCAAGATCGCTATAAAGCATGTCCTTACTCCAGGGCCGTGCGAAACCAAGATTTTCAACCTCTGAAACCCTGTCGACATCCCGCACATTCATCTCTCTGATCAACATTGCTACTCTCCTATAAAAACTACAGATTCAGGTTACGCTCAATTTATTGCGTGAAATATATTTATTCCGAATTGAGAGATTCTTGATCGGAGAGACCCGTTGGTTGAGGATGTGTCATGTCTTGTTTTCGGGTTTATACAGTCATGGGCTGGCGCACAGGAGGTGCGCCAATGACTGTATACCTCGCAGACAGCCGGAAGCTGTCGAGAATGAGAAAACAAGATGTGATACATCCTCACACTCAGAATCACTCAACTTAGTTTTATGAAATATATCCTCTTTTTCCCAGAATTTAGACATCACCAAGATTTAATTTTCAAAATTGTTCAATTCCACTCCGATTTACCTCGCATCCCGCACTCAACCGGGGAGTTACGGTATATACTCAAATTCTACCCAGCAATGCCCGATTGAGTGCGGGAGAGAATGAGCGCTACAGATACTCACCTTAGATGTTTTGTTTCCTTAACAGAATCCACAAAAATTACTTGGCTTTATCTCTACTGCGCTGGGCGTCACTTCTGCGGATATAACTGGGGCGAAGCTCGTCAATATCATCCTGCTCGCCGCGCTGTAATCTTTCCAGGGCCAGGTTGGCCAGTGGAGCAACCAGAACCTGGGCCAGGCGCGGGGGATAAACACGAACATTTTCCGACCAGCTTTCCTCTTCACCCGACCAGCCACGACCCCGGTATACTAATAACACATCTTCCCCGTCATTTAATTCCCGTCTTAACTGTTCGGGACGAATCAACTGCGGTTCAAACCCGGCTTCCAGACCCCCGCTACCGGGAAGAAAACGCTGCCGGTATAACTCCCCACGCCGGGCCCCCATAACAGCCTCCACCGGCATACCGCTATTTCTTCCAAATTCAGCCAGCAAACGCAGGTTGGAGGCACTGATCAGCGGGACACCGCAACAAAAAGCGAGTGTTTTCGCAGTGGTCACCCCGAGACGAATAGCAGTAAAAGAACCCGGTCCGCGGGAAACAGCTATTGCTGTAATATCGTCGTAGGTACGATCTCGTTTTTTTAGCAGCGAATCTATTATTGGCATCAGCCGCTCAGAATGAGTCCGGCTGCTGTTTTCGTATTCCAGTTCAATAATATCGCCCTCTTCGGCAAAAGCTATCCCACCGCCCCGGTCACTTGCTTCAATCGCCAGCAGCATCCAGAGCACCTCCTCTAATTATGATTTTTCTACTTTCCGGCCCCGTGTAAGACAGCTCAACCGTAACAACATTTCCGGGCCAGCCCAACTGCCAGCGCCGGGCCCATTCCACAAGCAGCAGCGTACTCCCAAAATAATCCTCAAGACCGATAGTCTCCTGGGCCTCAATTTGCTCGGCCCGGTACAGATCCGCGTGAACCACCGGCGGCGAAGTTCCTTCATACTGATTGACCAGCGTAAACGTCGGACTGCGAACCAGCTCCGGCGCACCCCCGCGCTTTTCCACAACACCGCGGATGAAGGTGGTCTTCCCCGCACCCAGTGGCCCCACGAGAGCAACAACAAGCGGGTCATCCCATTCAGCCGCACACTCCCGGGCAACTGCCTCCGTTTCAGCAGCGCTCTCTGTTTCCCATTCTCCAACAAACGTAGAAAAGCTCATAAACTTAAAAACCTCACGAAAGAGGCTGTCACATAAATCCACGCGAGCCGAGTTTGAGCGAGATTTACCCAGATGCACGGCGCAGGTTCGCGACCTTAGCCGTAGGCTAAGTAGCCGGTTCTGCAACAAAGCAGATGGATGAATCTCGCTCAAACCCTTCGGGCCGGAGGCTCATTCGCCGAATATCGGTGTTAAACGTCCTCGACGCATACTCCGTATGCGCCTTGCGGCGAAAGCCTTGCTCTTCGACAAATGAGCCTCCGGCTCGGTCACGTGGGTTTATGCGACAGCCTCTATAAATGCAGGGAATAATAAAAGGACAAGCTTTGACTCAAAATTCAGCAAACAAAAAAATAAAAATGGCGGAGAGGGAGGGATTCGAACCCTCGGTACCCCATAAAGGGCACACGCGATTTCCAATCGCGCTCCTTCAGCCGGACTCGGACACCTCTCCGCAATAAGCCCTGTTTAAGTCTAATATGATAATATTATTTCCCGGTTCTGTCGAGAGATAACCTCTCTAAGCTAAAACCTTCCACCGGCTCCGGCAATCAATCATTCTCTCCGCCGTTATTGCCGGACTTGACCCGGCAATCCATTTTGAAGTTACCATTTACTCGAAATAACGTGGGAAGGTTTTGTCTTTCATCACAGCCGGGCTCCTCCCTCCCGTTAGAAAATCACGGCAGCAAAATACCACACGACTGCATAATGACAGCCCACAGATATTGTTTAAAAGAAAAAAACACTCTCTGGAAAGACAAACACATCCCCCCCGACTCAACAAAGCCTTCAAAAAAACCCGGGTTATGGCTATTGCCAGGGGCCACCGAGATGACGAAAATCGTTTTTGTTGAAACTCCAGGCTGTTTCCTTTTTGTTGCGAGCCAGGCTCATTAGTAATATATCCGGGAAATCACAGTTTTTTTCCGGATATTCAAGCAATGCTTCAATTAGGATTTCCTCCGGGACGTATTTTATTGCTGGAAGTCTGGAAAAATCTATTAGTTTTCTGCTGATAGATTCCCGGGAAAACTCAAGTCCTTCGAGAACATAGATCACCTCGCAGAGAATAAAAGAGGGCACTTTTAAAAGCATTTCTTGCGCGCCGGCTGTTTCAATTAGTTCTAATGCCCGTTTGCTGTGAGATTGGTGATCGTTAAGTAAAAATCTTAAAATAACATTCGCATCCAACCAGTTTTCCTTCATCTGCTGTTTTGGGATTCTTCAACGTTTTTATTAACCAGTTTTTTACGCACCAGATCGCGCTGTTCTTTTATGTCAACCTGTTTCCCTTTCTCAATCTCCAGTGAACCAAAAAGATCGGCGGGATCAATATTGGCCGGCAAACGCTGTATTTTGATACTCTCCTCGTCTTCAAGAAAAAGAATTCGGTCGCCAGTCTGAAGATTAATACGTTTCCTTATCGCCTTGGGAACCGTGATTTGACCCTTCGCAGATAATTTAGCCACATGTACCATCGAAATCACCTCATAAACAGACATCACTTATTAAACTTTTTCTTCGCACCAACCCACTAATAATATACTTTACAGCGGGAATTAAATAAAGAAAATATTTGTTTTCTTTGTTTATTTAACAATGTAAAGAATTAAATAAATTTCCTTCTCCGATCATAGTTCCCGCAATCACACCTGAGATTTTGCTGTTACCCAATCACTCCATCACTTCTTAACATATGACTCTCGGCCCTCGACAGTTGACGTTCGTCCGCCGTTAAAAAAACTCAACATTTGACTTCCCCGGCTTTATACACTATATATAAACCAGTCTAAGACCAGTACATTTAGAGGTGATTTTAATAAGCGAAGTGGGCAGTTATGAAGCAAAAACACATCTTGCCGAGATTTTGCGCGAAGTAGAGGCGGGGAAAAGTTTCACCATAACCCGCCATGGCACACCAGTTGCCGAGCTTGTGCCAACAAAAAATCAGCCCGGGCGAACTGCTGCAGAAGCGATAGAAGAACTGAAGGAATTCAGAGAATCAAACCGGCTCGGACCTGAAATCAGCGTCAAAAGACTAAAACCTAAGTTAAGCGGTTCTTGATCGGAAACACCCTATCTCTCTGACTCATTCTCTCCAGCATTCAATCGGGCATCTACAGATTTAATTATAGTTTTACCAATAATCCTAAATGATGCACAGAAAAACTTTATCATTAGCTGTAACTTCCCAATTGAGTGCTGGATGTGAGGTCTGTATGCCCCAGAGCCCTGGAGGGGCGCCTTCCGGCGAGGATATATGGTCGGTGTTACACGTCCAATCATAACGCGCTGTTTAATCAGCGAAAACGACAATAAACCCTCCATGGGAAATGGTGGGGCATACATTCCTCACATGATTCTGAGCCAGCAGGAAATACCGGTCGCAAAATACAGGGAATATCTTTTTTTACCGGGGTATGTAGGATAAACTGTTCCCGGTGAAATAATTTTAAAAACATAACCTGTTTGCAGCCGAAAGGGGGCTTCGAACTCTATGTCTTTTCTGAAAAAAAACTACACTTTTCTTCTTCTTGTTTTTATCGGTCTGCTCGCGCTAATTGGCGAAGCTCTCTGGCTTGATCTTTATTACGAAGAGCCACGCCGGATCGCGGTGGCCATCTCCATGCTGAAGGAGGGGGCATGGATTGTACCCAAAATTTTTGGTGAAATATATCTGAAAAAACCACCCGGCTACAACTGGTTCATAGCACTAATTTCTTTTCCCTTCGGTTCCGTGACACCTTTTCTCGCCCGACTGACCGCCATTTTCTCATGGCTCGGGCTGGGCGGGGTTGTTTACTGGCTTGCCGGATCATTCAAGACCACACTTGCCCGACAGACGGCCGCTCTCTCGGCTCTTTTTGCATTGACAATATATCTGGAAAAAGCCGCTCTGGCCGAAATAGATCTTTTTTTAACTTTGATGCTTACCGCGGCCCTTGGTTGCTGGTTTTATTTCCACGAAAAGAACCAACCCTGGACCGCCTGGCTTACGGGTCATTTTTTCTTCCTGCTTGCTTTTTTCGCCAAAGGTCCTGTGGCACACCTGTTTTTCTATTTTCCGATTCTTGTTCATTACATTTTCCGCAGGGACAAAACCAACTGGACGGCGGCTGCAAGCGGATTTGTTTCTTCGCACCTGGTAATAGGTTTATGGGTGAGCGCAGTTGTTCAAAAGGTTGGCTGGGAAACCCTGATCGGAATAACCTGGTCGGAAACCGCCCGGGTTGACGCCGCCTCTTTTGATTTTTTGGCTTATGCTCTACAACTTTTTAAATATCCACTGATAACATTTTTCTCCTTTTTCCCGTTCTGCCTTCTGTTTCTTGTCCTGTTTTCCAGAAAAACGCGAACTGATTTTATACAACGGGCCACTTCCGGGAGTTTCTGGCTGGGTATTATTGGCACAACACCCTTTTTAGTGTTCTGGGTTCTCCCGGTAGATAGCATTCGCTACGCCCTGCCAATTTTCCCTTTCCTCGCCCTCTTAACTGGCGGCGTTATAGAAACACTGGCAGAAAACGAGCGGCTAAAAAGCACATTAAACCGACTGGGCACTGGCCTCGGAGTTCTGCTGCTAATACTTACGCCCGTCGCTCTCAGTTTTCAATCCACCCTGTTCGGAATAAACACCAGCATAGTAACCGCTTCTCTACTTGCGGTGGCAGGTTTGATTATTCTGATTTTTATATGGCGAAGAGGATTATCCGCACCCGCAGCAGTGGCTGTGCTGGTTGTTTTTATACTATTGTTAAAAACTGTTTTTCTTTTCTCCTATATCCCGGCCCACAAACCAGAACGCCTGGAGTTAAAAAATGAATTGCAACCTCTTATTGAATACCTGAAAACCCGGGAAATAAATACAATCATCCACCGCTCCGATGGAATACTCGGCGTTGCCTGCGTTCTGCACGGGGCCGGATTCGATGTGGTTAAATATACCGGTAAACCACCGACCCGGGACGGTTATTACCTGACCCGGGGCAATAGACTCAGTCAAGGGCTTGAATTTATAAAAGAATTCGAACGAGGAAACTCATCTGATCTTAAATTATGGAGATATCATGAATCCAAATCTTGAAATTATTCTGCCCGTTTACAACGAAGAGGATAATTTGCGGCCTCTCTACGATGAGATAACTGCAGCTCTTGAGGGACAGGATCTTGAATGGCAGGTCTTATTCGTCGACGACGGCAGCAGCGACAACAGTCGTGAGATTATAAAAGAGCTATCTGCCAACAATTCCACGGCGACCGGACTTCTTTTTAAAGAAAACAACGGCCAGTCGGCCGCTTTTGCCGCCGGATTTGAACAGGCCGGCGGGGAAATGATTGTAACCATGGACGCCGACCGGCAGAACGATCCGGCCGACATCCCCAAAATTATTGCACCCCTTACTGATTATGACATGGTGGCCGGTTACCGGGCCAACCGCCGGGATTCATGGCTGCGTCGCAAAGCCTCCAATATCGCCAACAAAGTTCGCAACTGGTATACCGGCGATGATATTATCGACACCGGATGTTCCCTGAAAGCCTTTCGGCTGGAAGTAGTAAAAAAAATACCTGTATTTGACGGTATGCACCGCTTTTTACCCACCCTCGCTCGAATGAAGGGTTACTCCGTCACCCAGGTTGCCACAAACCACCGGCCGCGAACGGCCGGGGAAACAAAATATTCAAACTTCGGGCGGCTGCGAAAGACCATCTGGGACCTGTGGGCCGTGCGCTGGATGCAAAAACGCTCTATCAACTATGAAATAGAAAGCAAGTTGTAATTTAATGTATACCTCGATTACCGGGTGGCTGAGCCAACTGGCCAACTGGTATTCAAACGCCAGTTCGGGCGAAATATTCTGGCTGGCGCTGGGCTTCACCGGCCAGATCGTCTTCGGGCTGCGTTTTGTGGTCCAGTGGATTGTAAGCGAAAAAGCCGGCCGCAGCGTTATCCCGGTCATATTCTGGTATCTTTCCATCACCGGCTCCCTGATGCTTTTTGTCTACGCCACCTATCGACTGGACCCGGTTTTTATGCTCGGTCAGGGCACCGGCTGTTTCATATACATCCGAAACCTGGTTCTGATCAAAAAAAGTAAACAGCTTGAAACTTAACTCCCCCGGCTCTTGCCGGTGACCTTCGACCTTTGACTGTTTTCCCCTTCCACTGTTTTTTCATGTTATAATTTTTCAAATTAACGAAAGGAGTTTCACGCGCTATGCACTCTACCCCCACACCGCCGGAAAAATTTAAAAACTACCGGGTTATGGATGACATTGGGAAATACCTGCCGGTTCCCGACTGCAAACTCGACGCTAAAATCCGACGCAACGACTCCTTACTTCTGATTCGCCTCAGCGCCATCGGCGATGCGGTGCGTTTATTTCCGGTTATATCTTATCTGCGCAATAACGGTTTTAAAGGAACTATAGGTGTGGCCACTCAACCACCCAGCGATCAGCTTTTCAAACACCATCCGGATGTCGACAATGTCCACACAATTCATAAGGATAAGCTGTTTTCAAATCCCAAACTTTTGCTTGATGATCTGCGTGATATTGAGAAGGGAAACTACCGCTGGTGTTTTGACTGCCACTATATCTTAAAAAGCGCAGTCACAGCACTCTTCAGCAAAAGCCAATATCGCCTCGGATACCACTGGAAAAACAGCAAAGAGGCAAATCCTCTTTTTCAGACCCACACAATAAGCCGGCTTCCCGACCAGCTACCACGTATATTTAAATACATTTCCCTGCTGCGACCCTTCTCCTCCGGCTACGATTTCACCCGTAAAATTATAACTCCCGACATACCACTTTTCCCGGCGTCACCTTCCGTTAAAGATGCTTCAGACGAAAAACCCATCCTTCTCCACCCTGCCACCAGCCATTCACGCTACGGAAAAAGTAAGGAATGGGGGGCAGAAAACTTTACAACTTTTGCCAGAGAATTATCGGCAACTACTAAAGCGCCCATATACATAACCTGGGGGGCGGGAGAAAAAAATCTCGCTGAAGAAATAGCCGACAGCTCTCCTGAAAATGTCCGGGTCGCGCCCGAAACCCCCGCGCTCACCGACCTCGCTCACCTCATACAGCGGGCCCGACTAATAGTGACCGGCGACACGGCCCCGTGCCATCTGGCCGACATGTTAGGAACCCCTTTGATCGCCCTCTTCGGCGGCTCCAACCACCTGATAAGCGCCCCCCTGCTCACCGACTATCGCCTCCTTGTCCCCCACAATCAGACCGGCACCTCGTCTATACCTCCCACACAAGTATTAAAAGCAACGCACGATTTACTCAAAACTGTAAAGTGATCAAGAATAATTGGCTCACAGATAAACACTGATTAGCTTCCAATTCTAACTCAAAAACATAATGGATTGTCTGTTGGTTTTGTGGTGTTTTCAAAGGTTATAACTCTCATGGCGGGAATATGCGGACTTAATTCGGGGAATTGGCCGGTGATTACTTCAACTCATTACATTCAATTACACAGGGGGATAACTTGTTATAAATCATTTTCGGCTTCCTCAAATTAGTTCTGGTTTATACCCATGGTTCACCTCGTTCTTGCTGTGAAAACAGAGGTTGTGCAGACGGATATTAAATTTATTATGCTACTTGTTCGACAGACTCGTCCAGGGTGACCAGCTCTGGAAGGGAGATATCCAATGCTGCCGATATATCATACAGGGTATCGAAGCTGGTTGGATGTTTGCCGGTTTCTATGCGACTGATAGTGGTGCGATTCAAGCCGGCTCTGGTGGCGAGTTTTTCCTGAGTTAAATTTTTTGCGTTGCGGATTTCGCTGATCCTCCGGCCAAGACGACGGCGGGCAGCAAGAGCATCTTCTTTTTCGCTATTACAGAAATCGCTATCAAGTTCCCGGCGAAGAAAATCCCAGGGGATTTTGGTTTCTTTACCATCTTCCCGCAGAAAGACAGCGCAATAGGGAGATTCTAAGTTTACTTCAATGATTGGCGAGGGAATTGAAAATATATCGAATTTAATTACTCCGCTCATACCATCTTCAAAAATAACATTTACACCTTCGTCTACTATTCCAGTATCTGCAATTTTATAAGCAGCGTCTTCCATAGCAAAATCACCCGTTTTTATGACATCGTTGCCATTCTTTCCAGCAAGCATTTATATGTATACGTACTAATTCTTTGATTTCTACAGTTTTCCCGGCGGTATCACCGCTGGCTCTATCTATTTCTTACGGCGCCAGGCGGACCTTCGCCTCCCCATCCGCCCAGATCACATGGACATGTGGGTCATATATGTGCCGGTTTTCATTAGAGTAAACCCGAATGATGTATTGTCCAACGCGCACAACTTCTCCCATTTTGACCTCCTGTAGTAATGTAGCACATATGATACAAATAGTAAAGATTTATGGTTACACCCGCTGTGAAAAGTCTCTGCACCGCTCACTAACCCTGGTGGACAAATTTATCAGCGGTGACGAACTGTTAGAAGAAGTATTCCAGATGGCCTGCCTGCTCGGTCACGTAAGCTACGATTTGTTCTACCTGACAGCAGCCCTGCGCAACGACGCCCTGCTAATTACACTTGACAAAGATCTAAAAACCCTGGCAGAAAAACAGAACGTAAAAACGAACTGAACCACGTTACTCTCTCAGGCGGACGATAGAAATGATGATTAGAATTTTAATGTGCCATATGGTAGGATACGAATGTTGTTGAGCGTAAATATTAGCCCTGCTAAGGAAAAGGAGCACAAATTTATGAGCGCGGAAGATATTCGATGGATTCAACGGTTCAGACATTTTCAGAAGGCGCTCGCTCAACTCCGGGAAGTCGATGAGCTTGCAAAGGAACGCTCACTAACTAACATTGAAAAACAAGGTCTCATTAAAGCTTTTGAATTCACTCATGAATTGGCCTGGAATACGTTAAAAGATTTTTTTGAACAGCGGGGAGTCCAAGATTTATATGGCTCCAGAGATGCGACTCGGGAAGCTTTCCAGGTTGGTTTGATTGAAAACGGTCAAGCCTGGATGGATATGATTGCTGATCGAAACCTTACTTCGCATACTTACAATGAAACAACGGCCAATAAAATTGCTGAAGCCATACTTGACATCTATTTAGGGGAGTTTGAAAAGCTCAAATATGAATTGGAAAGGATACGTAAAAAAGAATCAGACGGAGATAAAAAGTTATGAAATATGGTCTTTCAGAATCAGTGGTTGAGAAAATTCACGGCGTATTATCTGCCTATACGGAAGTTGAACGAGCGATTCTGTATGGTTCCCGCGCAAAAGGAAATTATAGAAACGGATCCGATATCGACCTGACGTTGATAGGCAATGAAAATCTATCCCGGCAGATAATGTTTAGAATACTTGAAGATCTTGATAACCTTCTCTTACCGTATAAGTTTGATCTGTCACTTTATAAAAACATTGAGGACCCCGAAGTTATCGATCATATAGAACGGGTGGGAGTCACCTTTTACAACCGAGAATCACAGACAGGAAAACAATCACATCAAAATCAAAAAAATAATGGACTGGATTGTAATTCGGATTATCTGGATTCGAAGTTATCCTGTTAATCCTGTAAATCCTGTAAATCCTGTCAAAAAAAGTCCCGATTTCGAATTCGACTGTCATTCCGGCCCCTGACGCACACGGATGTGCTAATGCTGCGAACACAAGGATGTGTAAGAACAGTGCGAGCCGGAATGACAGTCAAAATCATCTCTACCCATCACACCAGTCCAGCAGTTTTGACTCTGCCTGTCATACCGGACTCGATCCGGTATCCAGTGGTTTTTCCTCTCTGTGTTTGACTGTTGACCATCAACCAGAAACCAAAAATCAAAACCCCTGGATTCCGGCTCGGGGGCCGGAATGACATCGAAGGCAAAGCCCCGAAGGGGCGACATACTAACAGCCCGGGGCGTAAGCCCCGGGTTATAGGGTTAATATTTATTAGCCCTGAAAGGGCGATATAACAAGAATTTACTATGCCGGCCCTTCAGGCCTCACAACCTTTTTGCCTGTAAGCCCGGTGGGCCTTGAAAGCAGTTGCAAGTTCAAGATCCTGAATTCAAACCCCCTCTTTTCTGCTTTCGCTTTTATGTTTTATCTGCGTCCCAAATATTTAGCAGTTTCTCAAGCTCTCTGGCTCTCATGCTCTCAAGCTCTGTTTTTCTCCTCTGCGAGCCAAATAATTTTTAAAAGATTCCATCTGAATTTAATCCAGTGCAAAGGCTTTCGCTTTGACAGCGGGAATTACCAGGCTTAATTCGAAAGATTAACCGGAATCAATTCGAGACGTTGCAATTCTGCCTTTAGAATTATGGCAAAAAGATATGAAATATGAGAGAATTTAAATTAAATTAAAAATCAAAAAAAGAGGTCACCTGATGAACATTCCGGTATCCGCCTGTATCATCACTTTAAATGAAGAGGAAAATATCGAACGCTGCATAGCCAGCGTCAAGTGGACTGATGAAGTTTTAGTGGTTGATTCCGGCAGTAGTGATCGCACGGTGCAAATTGCCGAAAATATGGGCGCGCGGGTCATTCACAACGACTGGCCGGGATTTATAAAACAAAAACAACTGGCTAACGACCGGGCAAAAAACGACTGGATTCTAAATCTTGACGCTGACGAAGAAGTGAGCGAAGAATTAAAAAAAAACATAATTAAATTTTTTGAAGAAAACCCGGACCCACAAACGGCCTGCGAAGTAAATCGCCTGAGCTGGTACCTGGGTCGCTGGGTTTTTCACGGCAGCTTTTACCCAGATTACGTCTGCAGACTGTTTAATCGCAATACTTTCCACTGGGGCGGATATGAACCCCATGCCCACCCGGAAGGCAATGGGACAGTCAAACAAATTTCCGGGCATCTTTATCATTACC
>CAYTSZ010000010.1:0-20273 GCA_964440635.1 uncultured bacterium | reverse complement strand
CCCGAACTCTCTTTTAATTTAATCATTTTACTCACCTTGTAATCTATTGATAACCACCTGGTTTTTAATGTCTTCTACACTTATTAATAAGCAAATTCCGTACCTGCCGTCCAACCCACCATAAAGCCATTTCTGAACATCCGTATCAATTTACAGTCAAGCCATTTTGACAGTTGTTAAGATTTCTTTACGCTGCCGCCACTTTACCATTACTGTATTTCAAAAATATGCTATACTTTTTAAAAATAACAGGAACTATTACAGTATGAAAATCATTATCCTTGATCAGGTGTTCACCAAATGTATGAATTCAGTAACAAAAAAGGGTTTACGCTAATCGAACTGTTAGTAGTAATAGCTATTATCGGGATACTCGCGGCCGCGGCTATCCCCCGCGTAATGGATGCGATCTGTGATGCCCGGGTTTCGCGAATCAAAAGTGATATAAGTACCATACGAACTGCTTTGGCACAGGCTATTTCACAGGACAACATGAGCCTGAGTGACATAAACGATTCCTGCTATAACCTCAGCGATGATTGCGCTGTTCTTTCCGATTATCTCCCAAAGCGGCTTTTAGGTTCCGAAGGACCTATGCGAATAAGAAATCTGGCCGGCGACGGTCTGGTTATTGACATCAACATGCCCGACGGCTGCTCAACCGAAACCGAGGTCGACGGTCCCTGTCCCGGTTCCAAACGTCTCCGATATTATTACGACAAAGGACAGTTTGGCTGCGTCGGCTAACAAAAACACCCCGGGGTCGCAGTTAAACTTTAAACTTAAGTCACATCCCATTTATTTAAAAAATCCTTGATTTTTCTATTCTTTTTTAGTTTCCTGAATTTTTTTATCCCTTTGCTTACGGCCATTGCCGTCACATCAAATTCATCGCCGATTTCGGTAACAGACATATGAGATCGTATTTTAAGAAGATAAAAAGCAAGATACCGTATTTTACTATTTTTTCGATCTCGTTTTGTTTTTTTAAATTCCTCTATACTTGTAAATCCCCAGTTTTGACAGATATCACGTAGAATTATTTTTGGATCAACCGGACCGCTTCTGTCTAAAGCTTTCCTCACAGGTTGATTGATTTTCTCTAAAATATTTTCCAGAAACTTATCTGACCCTATTATCTTAAGTTTGCGTGCATGAACTCTTTTGTTATTGATAAAATCCAACGCATTAAGATTTTTTTGTAAGAGATCATAAAAATTCTGGGCTGAGATATCCAAACGCTTAAATAGACCGGGCCAGTCTATCACCGAATCTTTAAAATACTTGTTTGCAAGCGATGTCCAGGGATGATTTAATTGATCTTCAGGAATTAGCCCCGCACGCTGTGGATTTGTCAAAATATAACAAACAAGCATAAGAAAATATTTGCCGTCTTCAACCAATTCTGAAAAATATCTTTTTTCTACCAAATGTCCTTCATAATCATGGCGCCAGTTGAAACGGCGGGCATATTCTGATTCAATTGCTTTCATGGCAGCCGGAAGACGTCCCGAATGGGATTCAAGGGCAATATGAAAATGTGTGGACATTAAAGCATATGCGTAAATAGAGATATTATATTCCGGCGCATAACGAGACAGAAGTTCGCGAAAATAACGGCGGTCTTCTGCATCAAGAAAAAATTTCAGGTTTTTCGCGCCACCATTACTCACGTGATGAATAGCACCCGGAAAATCAACTCTGCGGGGTCTCGTCATTACTTCACCCTGGCTTTCAAATTTACTGCTTAAGTTTAAAGTTTAACACCGGCCCTAAATATAACCCAGTTTTTGCAGGTGTTCTTTCATTGTTTCTGTGTCGTCTACATCGGGGAGGTCCGGGGCGTTTTTCAGGAAACCCTGGTGGGCCAGGTAGACAATTATTTTGTCGGCACTGGCTTCAATTGATTCCTCGTGAGTATACAGGGTAAGATCGGGCGTTACCGGTTTTTCATACGGGGCGTCGATTCCGGTGAATCCTTCGATCTCTCCGGACTGGGCCTTTGCATACATTCCCTTAGGATCACGTTCGATGCAGACGTCAACCGGACATTCGACGTGGACAATACGCACGTCATCTATTGTATTGCGCACATGATCGCGCTGGGCCCGATACGGGGTTATAAACGAACTTAATGTTATGACATTATTTCTCTGCAGCATTTTCGCCACAAAAGCAACCCTTGCAATATTTTTATCCCTGTCCCGGCGGGAAAAACCAAGATCGGCCGTCAGACTCTGGCGCACTACGTCACCATCAAGTCTTTCCACCTGTTCACCCTGGTTGAGCAGTTTCTTCTCGGCCAGCTTGGCGACAGTGGTCTTACCCGAGGAAGGAAGACCGGTAAGCCAGAGACAAACTCCTTTACCTTTATTATGCGATAAATTACTCATAATAATACCTCCATACTTTTAATAATCATTCAAATTAATTCGTTCATAAGATTTTAGCAAACAAATATGAAAACGGATAGGTTATCAACAGGGAACAAGTGGAAAGGAAAAACAGACACGGGGAAGGGGCGACAGGGAGACAAGGAGAAACAGCAGCATCGAAGTCAAAATATTTTTACCACAGAGGTCACTGAGGGACGCTGAGGAACGTCGAAACATTATGAGAGGGGAAAATCTAAGTCAACGGCGGGTAGCTCACGGATCATATCTGATAACATCTGATTGTAGGCAACTTCAACATTAACTTCAAAGGCTGTTTTAACACAGAGGACACGGAGGAATTCAAAACATTTTGATAGGGTAAAACTAAGTCAACTGCGAGGGGCTCACGGATAAAATTTGATAAATTCTGATTGACTGCAACTTCAAAGCCAAAAGTTTTTTAACGCAAAGGCGCGAAGAAAGGCCACTTTTGAATCAACGGCTGTTTTGACGGGATTGACAGGATGGACAGGATGTAAAACAAAATCCAGGTATAGGCAGGTGTTTGATAATAATTGTGGTTAGTTAGATGTGCTTTTTTTGAGTTAGGGAATTGGAAGCATTGAAAATGAAATCAATTTAATTTTTAATGCTTCCAATTCCCGCTAACCGCTCGAATAAAATTCGAGCAGGCGCTGTTAAAACAGCGCTCAAAAAAAACGAAGTGGTTTGGAGTTTCTGGGTATGAAGTTATCCAGTTAATCCTGTAAATCCTGTCAAAAAAATGTTTCAAGGTTTTGATTTTTACTCTGTGTCCCTCTGTGCCCTCTGTGGTAAAACAGTTTTTGACTTGTAGTTTTTATTTATGGTTTCAACTAAGCACTCTGAACTGTGAACTGTCGCTAACCCTTTTGTTTTTTTAGTTCTTTTTTGAAATAGGGGATTGTCTTTTTCAGTCCCTCTTTCAGGTTGTAGCGGGGACTCCAGTCAAGCAGTTCTTTCGCCAGTGAAATATCCGGCTGACGCACCTGGGGGTCATCCTCGGGCAGCGGTTTATATGTGATTTCGCTATCGGTGTCTATCATATCCGTCAGCAGTTCAGCCAGTTCCAGGATCGACATCTCATTCGGATTACCGATATTTACCGGTTGATGATAATCGGACTCTACAAGTCGCCAGATTCCTTCGATTAGATCGTCAACGTAGCAAAAAGAGCGGGTCTGCTCGCCATCGCCATAAACTGTAAGCGGGTCGTCCTGGAGGGCCTGTTTAATAAAATTGGGCACTGCCCGGCCGTCGTTGAGACGCATACCGGGGCCATAAGTATTAAATATCCTGACAATATAAGTATCCAGCCCGTGGGAACGGTGGTAAGCCATGGTAAGTGCTTCCGCAAATCTTTTCGATTCGTCATAAACACCGCGCACACCAATCGGATTTACATTGCCCCAGTATTCTTCGGGTTGCGGATGAACCATCGGGTCGCCGTAAACCTCGCTTGTGGAGGCAAGCAGGAAACGGGCTCCGAACTCCTTGGCTACTCCCAGCGTCCGGTGAGTTCCCAGCGCTCCAACTTTAAGGGTTTTGATTGGATATTCCAGATAATCTACCGGACTGGCCAGGGACGCAAAATGAACAACAAGTTCAATATCAGCCCGGCCCAGCTTTCCGCTGTGGTTACCAATATCGATATACTCGGTTACATCCTGCTCAATAAACTCAAACTTGTTGGTTTCTTCTAAATCCGCAATATTCTTTTTGCTGCCTGTAACAAGGTTATCAAAACAGTAAACCCTGTGGCCTTCCTCCACAAAACGACGACAGAGATGATTGCCAAGAAATCCAGCGCCTCCGGTAACTAAAATATCCATAAAAACCACCCGTTCTTAATATATTTCCATAATTTCTAAATTATGAATATGCGCAAAAATTAATATCCAAATGCATTGTTTGTTATTTTTTTAAACTCTGTCTCTCCAGTAATTCAATAAATCAAGCAGGGTTTCTTCAATATCTATTTCTGGCTGCCAGCCGGTCTCCGTCTGAAATTTGCCAGCATCTCCATATATTTCTTTCGGAGTACCCTCCCGAACCAGCCCACTGTTTTTATTTATCGTAACATCCCGATTACTAAATCCCCGCAGAATATCCAGTATTTCTCCTATGGTAATCGACCGGCCGGAACAAATATTGTATATCCCGCCGGCGGTGCAATTTTTGACGGCCAGAAGATATGCGGCGACCATATCACGCACATCGGTTAAATCCCGCCGGTAGTCAGGATCGCCCACCTCGACTATCGGACGGGCAGCACCTGTTTCAATCTGGGCTATCTGTCTCGCGAAAGATGAACAAAGATATCCTGCCGGCCGACGGGGACCTGTGTGATTGAAGGGTCGCACACGAACAATTTTCAGATCATCAGACATAAAATACTGCTGAGCAATGTAGTCCTGGGCCACCTTGCTGGTCGCATAAGGTTCAAGCGGATTTAAAGGAGTTTGTTCGGTGATCGGTAGTTTACCGGGCCGGCCATATTCCAGGACGGAGCCAACGACCATAATCGCCGGGTTGAGCTCCACTTTTTTGACCATTTCCAGCAAATTAATCTGTCCGATCGCATTAACCTCAAAGGTCCGGTCGGGTTTTCTCTGGACCTCTTTAACATCACTAATACCCGCAAGATGAAAAATATAATTCGGCCTCGCCGCCTCCAGAGCACTCTTCAGTGCAGCCTCATCAAGCAGATTGGCCTCATGCAGCTCAAGTTTGGTTTTAAAAGAAGAAATATTTTCGGCCGGATCACCGGGCAAAATTAACCCGGATACTTTATATCCCTGCGATAGCAGATACTCGGCCAGATGACTGCCGGCAAAACCGGCAACCCCGGTAATTAAAACCCGGTCCTTCATTTTCTGTTTGATTTGTTGTCCTCCAGAAGACGCTGACAGGGAATAATATCGTCCAGGCGATCGACACCCCGGCCCACGCCGTAATAATCAAATCCTCTTTCGATCAATTCGGTCATCGGAAGGGCGTTGCGACCGTCAAAAACCAACGGATTATTCAGTTTTTCTTTCACCCGGTCGTAATCAAGTTTCAAAAATTCATCCCATTCGGTCAGCAGAACAAGACCGTCCGCTCCTTCAATTATTTCTTCCGCGGAGGAACCCCATTCAACACCGGGAATTTTTGATTTTGCATTATCCATGGCAACCGGATCGTAGGCCGACACTTTTACTCCCTCGGATTGAAGATCGTGAATTATATCTACGGACGGGGCTTCGCGCATATCGTCGGTATTGGGTTTAAAAGAAACACCAAGAACGGCGAGACGGGGATTTTCAACCCCTTCGGGCAGATGTCTGATAATTTTTCGGGCAAATCGCGTACGCTGCTGCTGGTTGACGGCCATTACGGCGTTAAGAATCTGGGAATGATAACCACCCTGGCCGGCAATCTGAGCCAGCGCCTCGGTATCCTTGGGGAAACAGCTACCGCCATAACCAACTCCGGCCCCCAAAAAATCACGATTAATCCTATGATCAAGTCCCACTGCCCGGGCAACCTGCTGAACATCGGCGCCAACGAGTTCACAGACATTGGCTATTTCATTTATAAAGGAAATTTTGGTCGAAAGAAAAGCGTTTGAAGAGTATTTAATCATCTCGGCAGTCCGTAATCCAGTTTTAACTACCACAGTATCCAGGGGATCATAGAGCGAAGCAATTAGAGTCCGGGCCGGCGGCGATTCACTGCCAACCACAACCCGATCGGGTTTCATGAAATCTCCAACCGCACAACCCTCCCGTAAAAACTCCGGATTGGAAACCACTTCAACCCGCGGGCCAGAATCTCCAAAACGATCCTCCAGCAAAGAATTGACCTCGCCGGATACCAGTTCCCCTGTTCCAATCGGAACGGTGCTTTTATTAACAACAACAGTATCCTCTTCAATGGTCTCTCCGATCATCGAAGCAGCACTCAGAACATAGGAAATATCGCAGGAACCATCCTCGCGTTTGGGTGTCCCCACCGCAATAAAAATGGCATCCTTATCTTTGAGCGCGGACTTCCAGTCGGCACTGAAGGAAAGCCGGCCGTTTTTCTGGAGCCGGAGGGTCATTTCTTCCAGACCGGGTTCATATATGGGAATATCCCCGTCCTGGAGTCTCTCCACAATATCCTCGTTAATATCTATACAGGTTACCTCGTGGCCAATCTCCGCAAAACATGTTCCGGCCACCAGTCCAACATATCCACTGCCCATTACTGCAAGTTTCTTACCCAATTCAATTCACCTCATAAAAATTTGTGTTTCGCTTTATATTCTTTCACTCAAAGTTTCGTTAGTCCTTATATACTTTTACCTGTATTGAGCGATTCTGAGCCTGAGGATATATCACATCTTGTTTTCTCATTCTCTCCCAGCCTCCGGCTGGATCCGAGGAATACAGCCATTGACACACATCCTGTAAGCCAGCCCATGGCTGTATAAATCCGAAAACAAGACATGACACATCCTCATCCAGCGGGTGCGGAGGAGACGACATGACACTCTGGCGGTATTCTGTCAGAGAGATAGGGTGTCTCCGATCAAGAATCGCTCAAACTTAAGTTTTACTTTTCCTAAAGAAAAAATATTATACCGTAACTATTCATCCAATGTAAGTATGGAAAGAAACGCCTCCTGGGGAACGTCCACATCACCCATTTTTTTCATTCGTTTTTTCCCCGCCCGCTGTTCTTCGAGTAATTTTCTTTTCCGGGTGATGTCTCCCCCGTAACACTTGGCGGTTACATCCTTGCGCATCGCCGGTTTTGTTTCCCGGGCAATAACTTTACCGCCGATAGCGGCCTGAATGGGCAGTTGAAACTGCTGGCGGGGCAGTTCTTCTTTTAATTTTTTAACCAGCTTGCTTCCGAGCGGATAGGCCCGATCGCGGTGAACTATAAAGGAAAGCGGTTCCACCGGTTCCTTATTAAGAAGAACCTGCAGCTTGACAAGGTTGGCGGCACGGTATTTGCGAAATTCATAATCCATTGAACCGTAACCCCG
Organism: uncultured bacterium; assembly: GCA_964440635.1. GTDB lineage: Bacteria > T1Sed10-126 > T1Sed10-126 > T1Sed10-126 > T1Sed10-126 > CAYTSZ01. The sequence goes on along the minus strand of CAYTSZ010000010.1, from coordinate 12,839 downwards.
GCTGACAGATTTCAATCTATCGAAAAAATCTATCACTATTTCTGCAAGGGGAATATTGTATACGAGATGAACCATCGTTTCGTCCAGGTATTCCATATTTTCAAACTGACCTCTTTTGTTTTCACAAAGTTCCATAACCCGGCCCACGTACTCATCGGGAGTAAAACAGTTGAGGGTGACAATCGGTTCACGGATTTCCTCAAATTCATTCGGATCGGGCAACTCGCCGGCGTGGGATACATCAATAATTTCTCCGTTGTTCATCAAAACCTTGTACAGAACATTGGGAGCAGTAACCACCAGATCAATATCAAACTCTCGCTCCAGGCGTTCCTGCATTATTTCCATGTGCAAAAGGCCAAGGAATCCGCATTTGAAACCGAACCCCAGGGAAGTTGAACTTGATGGTTCGAATATAAGCGCAGCATCGTTAAGAGCCAGTTTCTGAAGGGCATCGCGCATTTCCTCGTAGCGTTCCCCGTCGACCGGATAGAAGCCGCAGTAAACCATTGGTTTAACTTCCCGGTAACCCGGAAACATTTGATCCTCGGGAATGGGATTATCCGCACCTGTAACGGTATCACCTATCTTTATATCGCCAACCGATTTTATTCCGGCGAGCAGATAACCAACTTCACCCGCTTCCAGCTTTTCAATTCTTTTCATACGGGGATTAAAAACACCCACGGATGTAACTTCATAGTCCCGGCCGCCACGCATCATCCTAACCGTAGTACCTTTTTCTATACTCCCCTCATCCAGCCTCATATAGACGACCGCACCTTCATAAGGATCGTAATGGGAATCAAAAATCAATCCTTTTATCGGTGCCTCAGAATCTCCCACCGGAGGTGGGACTCTGTTAATAATTGCTGAAATTATCTCTTCAACCCCCCGACCATCTGTGGCACTGGCCAGTATCATCTCATCCTCATCAAAACCACGATCAAGAAGCTGAATTTTGGTCCTGTCGATCTGAGCGTTATCCAGGTCAATTTTATTTATAACCGGAATAATTTCCAGCCCGGCTTCGCGGGCGTGGTAAAGGTTCAAAATAGTCTGGGCCTGAACTCCCTGGGCGGCGTCCACAAGCAGCAAAGCTCCCTCGCAAGCAGCCAGCGAACGGCTTACCTCGTAAGAAAAATCGACGTGGCCGGGAGTATCTATTAAGTTAAGCTGATAATCATCACCTTCACTGTCCCGGTAATCCATACGTACCGCCTGAGCTTTAATGGTGATCCCTTTTTCCCGCTCAAGATCCATCTGATCAAGCATCTGATCCTTAAAATCCCTTTTCGAGATAGTACCAGTATACTGCAAAAGCCGGTCAGCCAGCGTAGATTTACCGTGATCGATATGAGCAATAATACAGAAGTTACGAATATAAAAGTTATCCATCTAAAGCCACCTGTCTGAATTAATGGTAGGAAGTAGTTAATTATACTTGAAAATCACAATAATATGAACGGGGTTACCGGGATAGACAAAATAATTTTCTGAACCGCCCGAATTTCAAAACAACCATACGGCATTTAGAGCAAAAAAAAATAAGAGACTTGTATTTTCGTTTATTGTTAATTCAAATGGAAAAAATTATTTATGCATGTTATACTGATTTTTTAAGTAACTGATACGATAGTTTTAGGTTATTATCGTATCGATGGAATGCAATTTCCTATTTTCAATTCACTCTATCAGTATTTCCAGGAGGATAGCTGTGGAATTAAAATCAGGCGCAGAATATTCTATTTACGAGGAAAAACCCCTGCGGGTTCAACCAATCCGCTGGCGAAATCTGGATGAAATCCGTCCTCATGAAGCTGTGCACCAGCAGGCCCTGAAATCATTTTGTAACAGCCTGCGAAAAAAAGGCCTATTCTACAAACCGGTATTGATCGATGGTGCAAGCGGTACCATACTGGACGGCACCCATCGCTGGGCAGGATTGAGAGAACTGGATGCAAAACAGGTTCCCACGATTGAATTTGATTACCTTAACGATAAGGAAATTAAAGTTTTTACCTGGTATCCCATCTGCAACAAATCCGCACGGGAAGTGCTGGAGGCAGTGGAATCGGTTGTGGATGAAATAGAAGCGCTTCCCCCGGAACAAACATTTTATCCCCCCCCCAACGGAGATCCGGTCCTGCTTACCAAAAATCTCAACTATCGTCTTAAAAAGGACAGTATCTCCCTTTTTAAGGAGCTGGGAGAAAAACTTGAACTGGAATTTGTCCAGGACTATAATCAGTTGGTAAAACATATTCAGGGAGAAAGGGAAGGTTGTGGCTTTTTACGTCAACCACCGACCCGGAAACAGGTAATTGAGATAGCACAGGAAGGCGGCTGTGTGCCGGCAAAAGCTACCCGCCACTGGCTACCCTTTAAATACCAGCATATCATGGTTACAACGGAGGAGATCCTACCGTGAAAGAAGAACTCCCATTTCAGATCAATTACCATTTTTTACAAGACAGCATAGAAAGCCTGAAGGAAGAAACTGGCCATAGCTCCGAGGAAATAGAGAGGGGATTAACCTACATGATAGGCCGGCGCTGTGGGCAATTACTGCAAAAATTAGCGGAAGAAAAAGACAAGGAGCTGCTTAACGAACTGGAGATTGCCATTCTCCACTCTTCGGAAGAAAAATAGTCACGGTTTTAAATATTTTTCAGCCTGTACAGCCGGCTGCGATTGTTCTCGCTTTCCACCTGCAAAAAATAGACACCTTGTCCATCACGGCGTATAGCTGAAATATACCCCGGCATCCGACCGCTCTCCCATATTCTCTCCAGGTCTCTGTCTTTTTCCTGAAACAAATAAAGCTGACTTCGATTGTAATTCTGCAATTGACGAAAAAATCCGCCGCCTTCGGTCTGATTGTAAGGTATTAAAATATAATTTTGCTCATTTTTTTCATAAACCACCCAGTGTGGATGAACAGAAACAGTCCGGGGGCCCTGGCGGGCTTCTATCGTCAGCGGGCGACCGCCAAAGGTTTGTTCAGTTTTATAAATTTGCTCACCATGTAAATATTTTTCAAGTTTACCCTCTGGATTAATTCGCCAGTAATAGTTATCCCGAATATTCAACGAAGTGGGGACCGTACGTGTAACGATATCCAGTTCGCGTTCTCGCCAGCTCCAGCCAGAGGAATCAATCTCCAGTGGATGCATCTTCTCACCAAAGGGATTATACAACCCTATTCTTACCCCGTAAAAACCGGAGCTGGTTTTCTGAACCCACAACCATTTTTCAACCCAGGTCTGCTCGAATTTACCGGTGGCCGGTTCATACTGATAATACCCGCTCCTCACCACACCCTGGCGACGATAGACCACGATCACGGAAACCGACTGTTGATCACTGTCTCCGGCGGTGGAACTATTCGCCGCGCTCACGGCAATTATTTCTCCACTTATTTCCTGCCAGCTTAAAGTTTCCAGCTCATTGTTCTTCCGCCGAACCAGGGCGATTCTGTTGTTTGAGGCAAGTAAAAAACTTCCGTCAGCCAGTATCAAAAAATCCCTGAGCTGCTGTTCATAGGAAGCCACCTCTTCTATCTCAGGCAGGAGCCGGCCCCGATATTTTTTTTCTTCCGATCGCTCAAGTGCCAGCCGGCCAACTTCCTTTCCCCCGGTCCGTTCCAACTTCAAAAATCCCGATTCAAGGGTCAATAAATATTCGGTTCCCTCCGCCTCTCCTCCCGGTTCACCCATTTTTAACGCTTCCACCTGGGGAAGCTGTAATAATTCCCCGGCCAGAGATTCTTTTTCTTCCGGAAGGTCAAGATAAAGTACAACCGGCCGGCGGCGAATCCGATCTCCAACCCTCGCATAAGGCAGCAGGGAAGAACTTAAAACCAGCCGGCCCACATTTTTTCCTGCAGGTTTTAAAACTCCGCGGGCCAGATGAACCTTCTCAGTATGAAGCTCGGGGGGTTCTCCCCTGACCACGGTCCTGAGCAGATCAACGGGCGCCGGCATCTGTCCTTTTTCTACTTCAACAAAAATATCCCCTTCCTCAATAGCCACCACGCTGCCCTTCAAATCAGGTATATTCTCGGAAACAAATTCGATTATCCGCTGATCATTTACTTCGGGGGGAATAGGGCGAAACGCAAACAAAAAAAGCAGACAGGAAATCAAGCTAAGGATTAACCCCGATCTGAACAAAGGCAAATTCAGCTTCATTCTGACAGACCGTTAATCGTGATTTCCATTATTTTATCGAAGGGTTTGGGCCAGCTATAGTAGTATCCCTGATGCAAATCAACACCAAGCGAACATAACTTTTCGGCTGTTTCCTTATTTTCAATCCACTCGGCAATCACCGTAATATCCAGTTCGCGGCAGAGCTTGGAGATCGACTGGACAAAATTCTGATCAACATCATTTTCTACCAGGCCCAGGATAAACGAACCATCTATCTTCAAGTAATCGACCGGAAACTGTTTCAGGGTCTGAAAAGAACCGTGGCCGACACCAAAATCATCAAGGGCAAACCTGTAGCCGTGGTCATGTGCGGCATTCAGAAGGTTCTGCACGGCAACATCACTGTGGGAGGCCAGCAGTTGCTCGGTAACCTCAACAACAAGTTTCTCACGGGGAAAATTCATCTTCTTCATTTTAGTATTTAATTTAGTAAAAAAATCACTCTGCAACAATGAGATCGGAAATATATTTATGGATACCAGGGGCATTTTTTTGCTCCCGAGTGCCTCCTTGGTCTGAGACAGAACACTGTCGATAACCCATTTATCCAACTGGCGGGTCAACCGACCCTCATAGGCTATCTCCGAATAATCGCCCAGTGTGTTCATTCCCCCATCACCGGTGTCAAAACGAAGCAGGGCTTCCTGCATAAAAACAGAGCCGTCGGTGGCATTAACGATGGGCTGATAGTGCATCTCCAGGCGACTGTCCGCGAGGGCTTTGAAGACCTGATCGGCCGACTGCATCCTCTCCTCAAGGCTCTTGGTGTCCGAGGGGCAGTAGAAATATACTCTTTTCTGGCCCACATCAACCTTGCCCCTGGTCAGAGCCCGATTCGCGGCGGATATAACACTCTCAAGTGTTTTACCGTGTGAGGGATAAAAAGCAACCCCGGCATGGATTTCAAATGTTATCTCCTCACCGTTGGTTCTTAAGGTATGCTCATAAGGTTCCAGCAGTCCTTCCAGATAACTCCGGGAATCGTCATGATTTTCCATTTTGAGAAAAATACCAAATTCATCCCCGCCCAGCCGGCCCAGCATGGCCCCTTCGGGAACCCGGTTGCGCAGCCAGCGGCCACACACCTGGAGAACCTTATTACCCACCCAGTAACCGTAGAAGTCATTGAGCTGGCGAAAGTCTGTAAGATCAACCACTATAAAAGCATATTCTTTTTCCGCCAGATTATTCTCGTCCTCCTGGAGCTGCTGGGTGATCTGCTCGAAAAAATATCCGCGGGAGGGAAGTCCGGTCAGAGTATCATAGTGGGCAAGAAACTCGGCTTCGGCGACTGCGGCCTGGGCGCTTTTTTCGGCTTCCTTTATATCGGCAATACTTTCTATCATCCCTTCCACCATTTGCGGTTCGCCGGCACTGTCGTAAGAAACTTTTCCTTTTTCCTTCACCCATTTTGCTTTTCCTTCCGAATCCACCAGCCTGTATTCTGCAGTAAAAGTTTCACCTTCTTTTACAGCCTCTTTCACTATTTCAAAAACCGTTCCCCGATCTTCGGGATGAATTATTTCCGCAAATTTAATTTCCCGGTTATTAATAAGCTGCTCCGTTCGGTAACCGGTCAGCTTTTCAGCCTGACCGCTGATAAATTTAAGGGTTCGGGACCTGTCCGGCAAACAACCATAAATTACGCCGGGCACATTATTTATCACACTCTGTAACCGTTTTTGCCGGTAGAAAGCTTTTTTATTGGCAAGTTCAAGTTTTTTCAGATAGTAATGAACAACTACGAAAAGAATCACCGCAGTAACAAATATGAATGCAAGCCCTTTAAATATTTCGGAACGGACATATTCTGTCCCAAAACCAACCCACAAAGCAGTCAGCTTCCCGCTGAACATTATCCACAGGGAACCGAGCAAAGCATACAAAACAGCTATCCCCGTTGAAACTCTGAGTGCTTTAGACTTAAACATATTCATATGAACATCCTATACCTTCCGGGCATAGTTAAAAGTTCTTTCTACAGACCAGCCAAATACTACTCGTTATGAGGAATCACATACTCCGAACCGCCAATGAATTCTCTTATCGGCGAAGTAACCGGGATAATGTCAAAATCCGGAAACGGTTCCACGCTGTCCAGCAACGCCCTGGTTCTTTTCCCGCGGGCATAAGCAGCAAATCGCTTTTCTTCTTTCAGACCATCAATATATTCAGAATCAGGATACTGATCACCGATCGCTGTCTTCAGAACGGAAAGTTCATACGGCAATCCCGAGTTTATTACAGCTTCGGTTGAAAAAATATAGGGGATTATATGTTTTAACTCACCCTTGCGCACGTAGGGCCAGTGGGAAAGTGTGTTTTCCATGCTGTAGCCGCGATGCTTGGAATCACGAATCATCCGTTTGAGCAGCCGCACGTCAGCCCAGCGGGAATGACGGCTGTCAATATCACGCAGAACATTCATAGATTCAATATAGATCCGGAACTTACGGCTCTGGGGAACAGAACTGGTCAGACTGCGATAAAGACCGTGCAGACAATCAATTAATATTATTTCGCCCTCTTCCCGGCTAAAAGGCTCAGTGCCATCACGCTCACCGGTCTGGAAATTATACCTGGGTTTATCGATTGTTTTTCCGTTGATCAACTGCTCAAGATGACGGTTCAAAAGGGGCATATCAATCGCCTCGGGCATCTCAAAATCATAATCGCCGAAACGATCTTTGGGTTGGTCTTTTAGATCGTAAAAATAATCGTCCACGTTAAGCTGTTTGAACTTAAGACCTTCCTTGTTAAGTTGATTCCCGATGATCACGGTGGTGGTTGTTTTATTGGAACAGGAAGGCCCGGCAATAATCACCACATCTATTTCATCCTTGCGGGCAAGTATCTTACTGGCCGCATCTGAAATATCGGAATGAAACCGTTCTTCCGCAGAGAGGACAAGTTCCTCGAGTTTACCCGGTCCATCGCCAACAATCCAGCGGTTAAGTTCGAAAATGCTGTCGCACCTGTTGTCAATATTCCACTCCATGGTTTTTCTGACAACATCACTGTGAATACCGTTGTTGGTAAACTGCAGTTCCGAAATATCACCGGAGCGAACTTTCTTGCGCCCCTCCCGGTAGATCATGTAACCCTCGGCCACCTGGATTTCACCAAGTTCTTTCAAAGTTTTTTCAACGGTATCCTGGATGTATTCCCGCGTCGGACATAAAATCTCCGGGAGCAGCTCTTCTTTGCTCATCTCTATTACTTTTTGCTTGAGATACTGAACAATATCCTTCCGCTGCTCGTCGTCCAGATCAGGGAAAAGACTGTGCGTATAACGGGGAGATACATCCGCTGTTTCAATTTCACTCTGTATAAACTCTTCAAGTTTGTCCTCATCCCGGCGCGGGTCACGGCTGCTAATTCTATCTTTAAAATATTCCATCAAAACAAACGTGACTCGCTCGGTAACAAATGCCTCGTCCATCCGGTGTTCACGTTCTTCTTCATCGTAGCTTATATACTGGATAACAAACTCAGAAGCAAGATAATCCAGATCATAATATTCCTGATATATCCTGTCAGTAACCTGGCGGGCATAGGTCTGGGCTCGCCTTTCGGGAAGGTTCAGATTGTCACCTTCTACGTCCTCTATCGCCCGGGCTATGGAATCTACAATCCGGGAAATGTCAAAATCCTCTATCTCGTTTTCTCTGTTAACAAACTTAACTACGGTGTTTGGAATACTCATGTTTCCTCCCTGCAGTAAAATAACTGTTTCTGTTTTAAGCGTGACAACTATCATATAATGACTTCATAATTGCTACGAATAGTATAACATATTTGGCTGTGAATATATTTACTCCGGAGAACTAAATATACTATCGCTAATAACCGCTTGAAGCAACAAAAACACCGGTTTTGTCAAAATTAAACCCGTTTAGTTTGACAGAACAACCCTTTTTCTGCTAAATTTCAATGCAGAAATATAAGGCCGGGGTGGCGGAATGGCAGACGCTATGGACTTAAAATCCATTGGGCCGCATGGCCCGTGAGGGTTCGAATCCCTCTCCCGGCACTATCACCACTTCGATTGACTACAGACAACCTTCTGTAATATAATACATCAGTCGCAAAGCAAACCCCCACCAAACAGGCGCGTAGCTCAGGGGTAGAGCGCTACCTTGACACGGTAGAGGTCGGCGGTTCGAAACCGCCCGCGCCTACCATTAAACCAGTTCAACGTTCAAAGTTCACAGTTTAATGTTAGGAAACCTCTGCAAGCCGACCTCTGGGGAGTCTGAGGGGATTCCCCTCAGGCCTTCAGGCACAGGATGTGCCGTGGGGGAGCAGCGTAGCGTTGAGGGGGAAGATGCTTCCCCCTTAAGGAGCACGACGCGACGAGTCGCGCGGTTCGAAACCGCCCGCGCCTACCATTAAACCAGTTCAATGTTCAAAGTTCACAGTTCAAAGTTGGGAAACTTCTGCAAGCCGGCCTCCGGGGAGTTTGAGGGGCGCGGCCTTTCAGGCCGTCAGCGCCCGGATGGCGAAGCCGGGATATATGGTGTATCCTTTGTTCAACTAAATAAAGTGAATGGAGACGAACATGAATAAATATCTAATACTGATTGCGGCAGTGGTTTTGTTTGCGGCAGGGTGCACCTCTTCAGAAGATTATATCCTGATAGAAGAACCCGGGGCGTTGAAGAAACACGCGGGAGAAAATGTTATCGTAACTGGAAATATATCCAATATAATCTGGCAGCACATTATGGGACACTTCGAGGAATACCCCTACGACTACTACTTCGACATCGGCGATTCACAGATCGTCATCTACAGCAAAAAACCTATAAACACCGATAAGACGATCAGGGTTTACGGCGAAGTCGTCGAAATTTCCGGCAAGGCCAAGGGTGACCCCCGCAAAGATTACAGTGAATATCACATCCTGGTGGATCACTGGGAGAAAATTTAAATCTTCCAGTTTTTAAATTCCAGCAGACGCGAAAAGAATCAACCAGTTTACTCTGGCGGTATTTTTGAAAATGTTATAATTTTTCAATCAGGAAATTTCCAGTCAGCTGGTAACTTACTAAAATCCGTTTTGTCAAAAGTTATTATTGTTTTTTGATTGTCGCGTCCTTTCACAGCCAGTACAGCATCAACAAAATCTACATTTTTATCCGCCGCTATTTTAAGCGCCTCAATAACCTGCCCCCGCGCTTCGACTTTAATCCCCCGTGACTGGAAAAAATCTACCAGTACATTTTTTATTTTTTCTCTTGGGAATTCATAATAAGAATCTAAAACCCAGTATATTTCTGCCACTACAAGTTTGTCCAACTTTAATTCTATTTCTCCGGCATCTACCTTTTCAAATAACTCAAGCGCCCTTGCTGCCATATCCTCCGGGGTTCCCGTCAAAAACCTCAGGATTACGTTAGCATCTATAAAATAAGTTTCCATCAATTATCTTTTCCTTCAAGATTTTTCCCAGCCTGTCGCCGAAGCTCATCTTTGCCCGGGAAAGGTTTGTCGGATTTCAAAGCACCATAAAAATCCTGCGGCGACGGTTTCCGGTTTACTTTTAATCTGAGGTATTTGTTTCCCACAATCTCAAATTCCACCGCATCCCCGCGCTTTAAATTCATTTTTTCACGAACATTCGCCGGAATAGTGACCTGCCCTTTACTGCTTAATTGAGGCATAATTTTTCCCTCCTGACTTTAATTTTTTATCTAATATAAGTATACGTCACCCAGAGTAAGAATTCAAATTAGTAAATTTTATTAACTATCTTACATAGCTTCCCCCATACCCTTCACAGAATTATTGTGAACACAAATATATACAGTCCCGGGCGAACCACCAAGGATTATTCGGCTACATTTTCGGCACTTTTTGTCTAACCAAAAAAGCTTTTCTTTCCTTCATATCGACACCATAAAATCTATATTTCCCCGCATTTCACTCGCACCTCTTTCCTGTAATTAAGGTCCGGAATTTCCACGGACATGAAAAGTCAAGACCTGCTGGATGGTGGAAATGCCGGACGGAAAAAAGTGCGGATACTACAGCTGCAAACCATCCGCTCGGGGTTCGAACGCTTTTTCCGGGACAAACCGATTGCTCAAACAGATTCCAAACTCAATGGTTTTTTCAACGGGCTGACCGGAATCTGGAAATACCTATTTTAAAATTCTTGCATCGAAAAGTTTGATTAAGCTACACTGGTATCAATGGTCACTCATGTTTTTATTGTTTTTCGGGAGAATATTTATGGATAAAATTAGCAGCTTACGGATTTTCCTGTTAACTGTTTATAGTTTCCTCGCCGGCGGAGCTTATCCCCGAAAGTTGTACCGGTCAGGCTTGTGTTTTTGTAGCTCCAACAGTTCTTGTCGAGGAAACGGCGCGCGCCGGAGAATGAAAATTATAAATCAGGCGGCGGCTGTTTCGTCTCCTGGTATAATTAGTTTCTGAAGAGTGATATCAAGGGTTCCCGCAATAGCCGTCACTGTCTGAAATCGCGGTGATTGCTTGCCGTTTTCAAGCCGGCTTAGGGTTACCCGGCCAATCCCAGCCCGGCGGGCCAGCTCCTGCTGGCTTAAATCTCGCGCTTTTCTCAACTCTTTTATTTTCCGGCCCAGCTTTTTTAATTCCTGTTCCTGATTACTCCGAGTCTTTTTTTGATAATTATCATCCAGCTTATACCGAAAATAATCGGAAGGAAAAACTTCACTACTCCCGGTTTCGTATATAAACCTTACCTCCAGCCCTTTTGTGCTTTTCAAATGTTCTTGATCGATTTCTTTCAGCGGAGCCGGTAAATCCAGCTCATTGATAGAAATTTCTCCTTCCAAATCATCCTCAAAAACAACACAGATCATTTTATCCTCTGATTCTACCTGCTTGATACGGGGTAAATCTTCGCTCATCTCAAGTCCTCCTTCATGAATGCAGCTCATCCCACTTTTGCTGACAGGCAATTAAATGTTTTCTGACCAGCGACCGAATATTACCTTCCTCACCGGGCGCCCGGCCGGCAATTATTTCCAGTGAAAGTAAACTGACTTCCACTTCTTCTCCAGCCTCATATTCCACATGAACATGTGGAACTTTATATTCCGGCTCCCGGGTATGTATTTTTATTTTATATCCGCCAGCCCGTATTATTTCCGGCATAATACTTTCCTTTTACACATGTTCCAATAATAATGTATCACAAACGATACAAGAAATAAAGAAGTATACACACACCAGGCCCATGGATCTATGAAAATTTCGGGGATCAACAAAAATACCTGTCGTGTTTTTCAGCCATATCGACCGGCACCTCACCCAGTCCTTCTCCCAGTTTAAGCAAAGCCTTTTTCCCTTTTCGCTTATCACCGGAATCACATACACTTCGCCCCCCGTGTTTCTGTTCTAAAAATTCAACAAAATCATAAACTTCCGCCCGGGCTTCTTCCGGTAAATGTTTCATTTTTTCCGCTAATTTCTCGACTTCTGTCATGACTGTTCTGCTCCTTTCACTAAAATTCCACCCCCCACTTCATCCCCACTCCAAACACAGTATCACCGATTCCCATGCCAGATGCAAAAATCGGTTTTTCCCCGGACAGCTTTGCTCCTTTTCCGTATCCCGGCGAACATCTGAGTATGAAAATCAGGAGCCTGATTTTGCAAAAAGGGACCGGAGCTGTTTTATCATCCGTAAGAAATATGCATGTTTTCTATCACATTATCAAAAGTCCGAGTTTTCGGGTGCACTTCCCACTGCTCCAGTGAGTGCCCCTGTTGTTGCTCCACCAAGTGCACCAACAGCTGTGGATTGTCCCACCTGACTCCAGCCAAACCCACCCCCTGTCGCATATGATATGGTTTGGCTTGTGATACCATGCGCGAATCCCCCTATTGCCCCCAACCCTGCACCAATTCCTGTTGCTGCCCAACTCCAGGCTTTTCCATCTTGATCAACAAAAATAATAGGCCGATTCCCCACATACCCATACATATTCGGTCCGTCCTGGTAACGAATACGATCCCACTGGTTCCACCGCCCAAACTCTGCCTGATAGTGCCGGAAGCGGTTGAACTGGATCCCGTCCACTCCGTCACGCCTTCGGGCCGTGAACTGGTATTCATTCTCCACCATTTCCACTGCGGCCAGCGCCTCTCCGAATGCTTTGTATCGGTATTCATTCTGCACAGCTTCGTTTTCATCGGTCAGCTCGGTAACAGAATTCAAATGATCAGTCTGGAAGAAATATGCCCCGCTCTCCCGCTCCATCACCCACGGATCGTCCATACCTGTCTGCGGACCGTAGGCTACGTCTTCGTTTCCCATATCATCATATTCTCCGACAACATTGAACGACTGCGGATCCCAAGCGAACTGCACCTCTTCACCGTCAATCACCCGGCTGGCTCAAATGTGGTCTCCGTCATACTCCAGTTCCATCACCGGCGCGACAGGAATCGTTACTTTTTTTAACCTCTAATTAGAATGTTAGTATAAAAATTATTCCTTTTATCAAGGCTGCCAGACCAAAAAACACGATTATATTCCAACAAAAAGCGCTGATTAAAAAAATAAGTTCAGCTGCCCAATTGTATTTCAAACCCTCCGCACTATTTTTTTGATAAATAGCCATTCGTTTATAC
>CAYTSZ010000009.1:0-20897 GCA_964440635.1 uncultured bacterium | reverse complement strand
AGGGATGGTGAAACGAGGAAATGAGGGCGGGAGGAGTGGAGGAAACAGCGAACAATTAAAAAAATATATAAGTGGCAAGAAAAAAGCAATATGTGGCGAGAATCGAAGATAAATGGCGAGAATTGGCAAATAAGTGGCGAGAATCTTATATATTTGGCAAGAAAAAGGTATTATTTGGCGAGAATCACAGATATGGTGAGCACGAATATTTAAATATAGTGACGGAGATTTTTAAATGCCAAAGAGATTGTTTGGGCGTACAAGCGCTCATGCAAACAATATGAGATCGTAAAAGATTCGATTGAAGCTCCCGATCCGATCCGATTGAAATACAGGGATGAATTGGAAAAAGTTATTCGAGCGATTGTGCTTGAAAACAATCCCCCTTCCTCAGAAGTAGTAAAAAAGTTCAGTTCAGATTTGGAAATTTCTGAAAAAGATGCCGAAAAATTTACTCAAACGGCCCTGAAACTGTTGAAAAACCTGAATCAAGGAAAAGCCGGGCGATATAAAATCAGCTTAGAGGCATTGGAAAATTGGAGGAATAAATTTTCAGATCACCTGTGATGTTTTTACAGAAGTGCTGCGGGAGGCGGAGTGGGGAGCGGAGACTTCAGAGGGGATGAGCGGAAGAGGGGATGAAGTAAACAAGGAGACAAGAGACGGGGCGAAAGGGCTGTCAATGGTCAGTAAGAATGAAACGTCCTGTTTGTATCTTTTCTGTGTTAAGAGTAACCTGATTAGTCGATAAATGTCTTTTTGTGGATAATTGAACTATATATTGTGTGTTAAAAGTTGGCAAAATAGACAAAATGTGGTAAATTATAATAGGAATAACACAGAGAAGGAGTAAAGAATAGAAACTAACGGACCTGATCGATGAATATATGGGACGTGGAAAAAGCACTTTTACTAAAGAAGAGGCCCTGGAAGACAGCGGGTTGTCGGAGTCTGCCTTTAATAAGGCCAGTGCCCGGCTTCAGGATAAAAGCTGGCTTTTTCAGCCCCGCCGGGGTTTCTTTGTGGTTGTACGGCCCGAGGATCGCAAAATAGGAGCACCCCCTGCAAATGAGTTCATCGATTATCTAATGGAATATTTGGATGAACCTTATTACGTGGGAGTTCTCCCGGCTGCCCGAATCCACGGGGCAGCACATCAAGCGCCCCAGGTCTTTCAGGTAGTGGTTCGGAAAACATTGCAGGATATTGAAAAAGGACGAAGCCCCATACGCTTTATTGAAAACAAAATGATGGATGAAGTTCCCGTTGAACAAAAAAAGGTTCGTTCCGGTTACATCCGGGTTTCAACGCCCGAGGCCACTGCGGTGGATGTGGTTTATTACCGAAAACATGCGGCCGGGCTGGATAACGTGGCAAACATCCTAATTGAGCTGGCCAATAAACTTGACCCCGTGAAATTATTTGAAGCGGCTGTTTGCATGCACGGCAGGGCTACGGTCCAGCGTCTTGGATTTATCCTGGATAAATATGGATTTAAACGCTTATCCAATCCCCTCGAAGCCTGGGTGCGCAGCCAGGAAGTATCACGAGTTCCCCTGCTACCCACCGGAGAACGTGCGGGTGTTCACCACGATAAGCGCTGGCACGTGCTGGTTAATCGAGAACTTGATCCCGATATTGGGCGGTTGCATCGGGATGATTCCTGAACAATTTATTTTTGAATGGGAAAATCAGGCACCCTGGCAGAACCGACAGCAGGTCGAGCAGGATCTCATTCTTTCCCGTGCCATTATCGAGATATTCTCCGATGATTTTTTAAAGAATACGCTGTTATTTCGTGGAGGAACAGCGCTCTACAAACTCTATGTCCCCGAACCGGTCCGGTATTCTGAAGACCTGGACTTCGTGATGATTGTCAAAGGGCCCATTGGCCCGGTGTATGATGCCATAAGGGGCGTGATCTATTCGATCTCTGGTTCACTATTACAGAGGGTCTCGTGACTCCAAAACGACTTTTAGATTGTTTTAAAGAATACACGGCCAACCTGGATCCTCCGATTACAAGAGCTCGTTTTGAAAAAAACCTTACGGAAAAAACACTTGCAGGGGATTTCGGAGAGGACATCAAAAACCTGTTGGCTCCGGAGGTTGAATATGATTTCAAGGAAGCCGTGGATCTGGTTCACGAGAAACTCATTAAATACTTACCGGGTGATCCCTACAAAGGCGCGGACAATATTTTTTATAGTTATTGAAGGCGTGGCAAGTATCTTGCCTTGCCAGGTAGTTGAAAGGTTGTGAGGTTCACATCAGAAGGGGGGGTGTTAAAAATGAACGCACCGTTTCCGATGCATGTTTGGAAGATTATGGAAGAGGATCGGGAAAAAGGCACGGCGTATCTTGCGGCTAATGGGGTGGGGAAAGCAGTGAGTCAGCAGTCGGTGGTCGATAGTCAATGGTCTGGGGAGGGCGGTATTTGGGTTTAAATGGGAAGAGGTTGTTTTTTTGTGGCGGGGTGCTAGACTTATTATCATGAGTCAGGTAAAATAATAGTCAGTGGCTTATTTTTTGAAGAAGGGATAATTTTATGTGTAACGAAAAAACAAAGCACCGGGTTATATTTGGTGATTCATTGGAGGCTCTTCCCCGGCTGAAGGGGGAGTCTGTCGGGTTTGCGGTTACTTCGCCTCCTTACTGGCAGATCAAAGATTATGAGGCAGAACAGCAGATTGGTGCCGAGCAGCCTTATGAGGATTATCTTGCTGACCTGGGTGAAGTCTGGGGAGAGTGCCACAGGCTGTTGAAACCAGGCTGCAGATTGGCGATTAATATTGGAGATCAATACCTGAGAGCTAAAGATTATGGGCGTTATCATGTGCAACCGATTCCGGCGGATACTATTCGGATATGTAAGGAACTTGGATTTGATTTCATGGGGAATATTATCTGGCGGAAAGTGAGCACGACTAACACTACTGGCGGGGGAGTCTGGATGGGATCAATTTACCATCCAAAGGACGGTCATGTAACCTATGAACACGAATATATTCTGTTATTCCGTAAGCAAGGGGATTGGCCAAGGCCAACCGAAGAACAGAAAGAAAAAAGCCGGTTGACGAAGCAGCAGCGCTCACGTTGGTTTCGTGGTTACTGGGAGATATCACCGGTCCGACAGGATGACCACATTGCTAAATTCCCGGTAGAACTGCCAGAGCGGTTAATCAAGATGTATTCTTTCTGGGGGGAGACGGTGCTTGATCCGTTTTCAGGAAGCGGCACAACCTCACTGGCAGCCCGTCAGACAGGACGAAACAGTATCGGCGTGGAGTTAAACGAGGCCAACCTACCGGTGATAAAGAAAAAATTAGGGGTAAAGGAAGATCTCTTCGGTGATATCAAAGTGAAAGACGACCGGGAGATATACACTGATGATAAGGTTAAAGTGTCCTTTGAGGGGCACGATATCAGAGAACTTACTTCGGTGTGAAAAAGATTGGAATACAATTTTTTCGCTATTGGTTTTGCAAAACAGAACCCTCCAACGGTTCGTCATTACCGTCCAGCACTCAATCGGAAGGCACCAGTAAAAATTTTGTGTCTTTTTCTGCAACTCCCCGATTGAGTGCTGTATGACCCGGCAATCCAGAGTTGAATTTGTATTTAAGAGTCCACTCTAAAAAATCTTATTCCTTCAAGTACCCTCCGGGTGCGGAAGATTTAAATGGGGAGAGGTTTTTTAAAGGAGATTCATTGAATAGAGTCAAAAAAGTAAATGCTGGATTCCGGCTCGGAGGCCGGAATGACCATCGGAAGGTTTTGGCAACAAAACTTCCTCATGTTTAGTAAGAATCTCATGAAAACAGTGCACAAGTAAAAAATTAGTGGCAAGTAAATGGTAGTTATGGCAAATAAAACTGGATTTGTGGCAAACGCCACAGTTTCAATCCTTGTTACGGTGATTAATCAATATGTAAAGAAGGTGTTGAATCATGGCGGATGAAGATACGAAGCTGGATAAGTTTGAATTGCTAAAAAAAGGATCACGAATGGAGCGGGAAGCATTTGTGGAGTGGGTGGTTGAAAAAGGGATGTTGGAAGAACTATTTGCCGGGGGTTTTGCGGATGATCTGAATGAGCGGGTGGAAGCTCAAACACCGGCCGTTGCGGGGGAATTCTGGGACTGTTTGCCCCGGCCGGAACTGGGATTACGGGCACCCGTGGAGAGGCAGCAAAAGACAAACGTGGTTTCGCTTGAGGAATACAAAAACACGGGACGAAACGAATCCTGTCCCTGTGGGAGTGGAAGAAAATATAAACACTGCTGTCTGAGCGAAGTTGAATCGGGTGAACTACAGGGTTCATCACCGGCCGGGGATGAACCGGGATTTGATCCGGATATGCTGGGTTACAACCTCACCATAGCAATGGAGGATGAAGAATTAATTGAACTTTCCCGGCGAGATGACCTTGAACGGGTAAACCTGGTCATCGAGACGCTGAGCAAGCGTGGTTTTTGGGAGGAAGCACGGGATGGTGCGTTTCAATATCTTCCGGGAACAGAAGTATGGACACCCGAAGAGACAATGCGGGTCCAACTTTACCTCCATACCCTGCTGCAGTTGGAAGATCATGAAGCAGTTCATGAGTGTCTGATGAAATATGGCGACGATGATGTCACGCACCATTTGCTGACAATGAGTGTAGTCGGTGCATTAAGCAATTTCATGCTCGGCGAGGAAAACAGGGATGAAATTAATCTTGATGTTTATTCGGACATGGATGGGCATCCCGTGACAGCGATGGCTTTGAAGGCCATGCAGGTAGTTAAAGCACTAAAAGTTCGTGATTTCGGAACGGCGCACAAGCGCGCTCAAAGTGGGCTGAGAACCGTTAAACAAACGCGGTGGCCCTCGCTAAAACCAGCCGTCTATTCCCCGCCAACCCCGGCGTTTTCGCGCTGGTTTTTTGAAGCCGTGAAGAAGAGTCCCCAAACTGTCGAAGAAATTTTATCCAAACAGTTTGATATGAGTCGCTTCCGACCGGACGATATGATGGTGGAGCGTTTGCTGGTCGAGGTAATTCCGTCGCCGGGTGAATTCCGGTATAACCTGGAGTCTTTTGATAATGAGGAGGAAGGTGTAAGGGAGTGGAATTTTACCGCGCCTTCAGTTTTCAACCAGACAATTATGTCGAGGATGGATGAGGAAGAGTGGACGGTGGAGACGTTAGAGCTGGCACTGGAAGATCATCCGACCGACCTTGGTATTATGTATCACCTGGCGGAAGAGTTATATTTAAAACAGGCTTTTATTCCCGCGGCGATGCTGCTGGAACGCGGATCTGAGCTGGTTGAAAGAAGTCTTCCCGAGGATTTCGAACCCGGAAAAGATCGCATTTCCTGGGAGTATCTTGAAAACAGGCCTTACCTGCGGTCGCGAGGATTTCTGGTGGGAATCGTTCGTCAGTTCGGGCAGATGGAGGACGCCTTTGCTCAAACCCGGGAACTGCTCAAGTTAAATCCGGGTGATAACCAGGGGTTGCGGGGTAAGGCAATTCACTTTGCAATTGCGCTTGGTGACCCGGAGCAGGCATTGGAAATTGCGGATAATTATCCGGATGATATGCTGCTGGAAGCCACGTACGGACAGGTGCTGGCGCAGATTATTCTGGGGGATGAAATCAAAGCCAAAAAAGCTCTGAAAACTGCCGAAAAATCCAATCCTCATGTTGTAAACTATTTACTGTACCCCGAGCTGGAGCCGCCCGAACCCGAACCGGGTCCGGAGATTATTAACGGAAGTCCGGAAGAGGCCTATCTTTACGTACTGGACTGGGCCGGGTTATGGAATAATATACCGGGAGCTACCGGCTGGCTGAAGCGGCATTCTGTTTGATTGAACCCTTGACCGGGACGGAGGTTGAAAGTTGCAAGTTTATATTCTAAAACGGCATATATTAACATTTTGTGCGTTAGATAAACCGATGCAAACGGAAAAACTGATGTAATCGGGAATTCAAACCGGGTGGAAACTGTTTTTCGACCTGTAGACCGACGAAGCTGATAGAATTTTAATTTTCAGGAGGGCGTGATTATGAAATGGTGGGTTTATTTGCAGGATGAGGTTAGCAAAAAACCTTATTCTAAAGAAGAATTGTCAGAGACGAATGGTTTTTCAGAGAATACCCGGGTTTGTCTTGATGGTACAGAAGATTGGTATAAAGCCGGGGAAGTGGAAGAGTTGAAGCCCATTTTTGAAAATGCAAGAAAAATTCTGGCGGTTTGACATTGCCGGAGGAGGTTATTGAATCTGCTAAAGAGAAAAAAGAAAACAGAAAATATACAATACAAACGATACTGAAAGTCATTGCCAGGCCGGATTTTAAGTTTGGAGTGAAAAAAGTGGCGGGATTATTAGCCGGTTCAAAACCTAAAAAACCAAAAGAACAAAAGCTAACCGAACATCCAGAATATGGAACACTTTCCGATCTATCACCAAAAGAAATAGAAACATTCATTAACCAGCTTTTACAAAACGGTTTGCTACAAAAACAAGATATTTCTGACAATAAATATGCGTATTATCTTGATGTAACAGACAAGGGCAAAGATAAGTTAACCGGTTAGTTCCCCGCCGCCCGGCTGAATTCTCGCCTTCTCAAATTCTATAATTGTTTTTGATGTTTTCTTAATATATAATTATTTTCGAGATTAACCGTTTATTTAAAACAATTTTAGAGATTATATAACTGTTTTTTAGATTTTTTCTTGTATATAACTGATTCTGGGTCATTATAATTGTTTTTGAGGTTAATTCTTAAAAATATATGTTTTTTAACTAATTTTATTAATTGATATATCCGGGTGATTTTAAGATGAACGATCTAAATCAAACCATTCCTCCGAGGAAATTGAGATCCTTTCGGGGACATCGACTGCCCGTTGAAGCAAGCCTGGCAGGGTATACCGCATTGATTGATCATTATCAATTATCAGTGCCTCTCCCCAGGACCTGTTTTGCCACCCGGAATAAGCATGCAACCGTGAAGAAGAATAACTGGGAAATCCTGAAACCCGGTTACAGTCCCTCTCCAGATCTGGAAGGACATCTGAATTTCGCCCTGAAATACGAAGGGATTGACCTGCTGATACTGAAACGCCTGTTTAAAAATGTTCCCGCCGGGGCTATTGAAAAACTGGTAAAAAAGAAAAAAACAGGGAAATACTCCCGAAGAATATGGTTTCTTTACGAATGGCTTCTGGAGGAACAACTTAATATTGAGGATGCCAAACAGGGTAATTATGTAAAAATAATCGATCCGGGACAACAGTTTGAATCCACGGTAAGCGAATCTTCCAGGCGCCATCGCGTAAAGAATAATTTACCCGGAACCCGTAGATTCTGTCCTCTTGTCTTTCGCTCCGAAAAAATCAATGAATACATTAAAAAAGATCTGGCCCAACGGGCGAGGGAGATTGTTGAAACAGTTCCAAAGGATATCCTCTCCCGTTCGGCTTTATTTCTCCTGTTGAAAGACTCTAAGTCGAGTTTCGATATTGAAAATGAACAGCCTCCGCAGGATCGAATTCAGCGATGGGGTCGGGCTATCGGCCAGGCCGGCCGGCGAGCCCTTGACCGGGATGAACTTCTGCGGTTGCAAGAAATGGTAATTGGAGACTCACGCCTGGTTGACCTGGGGCTTCGAGATGAAGGTGGTTTCGTGGGTGAACGTGATCGTCAAACGAGAGCCCCCATCCCCGATCATATTAGTGCCAGACCTGCTGATCTATCTTCCCTTATCAACGGATTGATTGAGTTTAGTCACCGGGGCGGGCAGGAAATTGATCCGGTCGTTTCTGCCGCGGTGCTCGCTTTTGGTTTTGTCTATATCCATCCCTTTCAGGATGGAAACGGCCGGATACACCGGTATTTAATCCATCACATACTGGCAGAAAGAGGGTTTAATCCCCCGCAGGTCATCTTCCCCGTTTCGTCGGCCATACAGGACCGGTTGGATGAGTATAAAAACGTTCTGGAATCCTATTCCTTAAAGCTGCTGCCATTTATCGAATGGGAGGAAACGAAAAAACATAACGTAAAGGTTTTAAATGACACGACAGATTACTACCGTTATTTCGACGCCACACTTCATGCTGAGTTTATTTACGATTGTGTCTGTCAAACCATTGAAGAAGATTTACCGGAAGAAGTTGCTTACCTGCGCAATCACGATGAATTTTGCGAGCGGGTGAAGCAAACTATTGACATGCCAAACCAGACTCTGGACCTGCTGGTCAGTTTCCTGGACCAGAACAACGGAACCTTATCAAAACGAGCCCGTAATAAAGAGTTTGAAAAGTTAACAGCAGAAGAAATTGAAGAAATCGAGGAAATTCATCGGGAAACATTCAAAGAATAAACATTGCCACCCCGGTAGCATGAAACCAGAAGTGCCAGCCTTTTACATTTCACCGTCCGGAGGGGCGGAGGGTGAAAGCCGAAAGTTCTTCGTAATTACTTAGTCTTCGCGTCTGCAGAGCAGTTTATAAACTGGAAAGGCGGGTTTATTGATGCTAATATGGCCTATGAGCGTTGATACGCTTAATATTTGGTGACTTATCGTCAGAGGTGATTTCGAGGTGGGTTTGCTAAAAAGTTTCGGGGTGGTTAAAAAATCTGGAGTTTACCTGATTGGTTCTCTGTTTTTTGTTTTTCCTCTTTTTCCCGTGCCGGGTGCTCCTATGGCTCCGATGCCGGAGTGTATGGTCTTTGCTGAAGTGATTCATACTGATGTGGAGTATTCCCCGCACACTGACCGGGCGCGCGAGAAGGGGATTGGTGGTGGAAAATCCGGTGGCTGGACTGTAATTAAGATCCTGGAGGCGAGAAAAGAGCCGGTTGTGGGGACTGATTTTGCTGCTGATGATTACTGCACTGATTTTTATCATCCGGATAAAGAGATAACCCTGCGCCTGGAAGAGGATTACGGTGAGGGCTCGATCATAAAGGGGGCCATTAAAGTTTCTGGCGATGAATTTGCCGTGGGTTATAATATGGATAAAATAGAAACCATCAAACCGGTCGGCCCTTCAACGGAAGGGCATTATTCATACAGGTATGTGGCTATTTTTGTCGTCGCGTTTGCACTGCTTGTTCTCGCGAGCGTGAAGTTTTTATTCTGACCTGGCGGTTAATTCCGGTAGTCAAAAATAGAAAGAGGTTTCGATACTGATGCAGATGATACAGTATGAATTTGCTTTTAATCTCCTGCTGCTTGCGATTATATTTGTCAGTTTTTTTGCTTACATTATCCCCCGGCTGTGGAAAAAACAGGAGACTGATGAATCCAGTTATCAAGCTGATCGACCGGGCTGGAAGATAAAAACAGAGGAACTTTTGATCCTGGGAATTGTCCTGGTGTTCGGCTGGTTATTTATGAAATTTTTTAATGAATTGGTTTTTGCTTTCGGTTCAGCAATCTATTCGGTTTTTGAACCTGAATTCCCCACATTCATAATGTTTTCCGTGATTATTATGATGGTTTTTGTTTTGATCAGTCTTGTTTTCTTACTATGGAATACAGTTCATATTGCAAACCGGTTATATAAACCCGGATTCTCTTCGCAAGTGAACCGGGATTTGTTTCAGCAAACGCTCCCGATAGTGTTTTATGGATTGATAGCCTGGAATCTTTTTAAAAGATTGTCGGTCGCGGGGGCGGGTATTATCAGCCGGGGTCCCGCAATATTCAAATATCTGAGTGAGACGATCTGGTCCGGGTTTGATTTTAATAATCTGTTTGTGAATTTAAGCCACAGTGGTATTTTGATAATAGCCAACCTGCTTCTCATCGCGGCAACCCTGATTGCTTTCAAGTATGTAAATCCACTCTCACGGAAACTCACGGAACATTTCGAAAAAACTTCAGCGGAGGTTCAATAATGGAAAAAGAAACGCCAAATCTAACATCACGCTCTTTAGTTGAAGCGGGTATTATTCTGATAGCGCTTGCGCTGGGAATTTATTATCTCCTGGGTTTCTTAGTTATGATTGGCCCCGCGGCTGCTTATCTTTCGAAATCCTCCCAGGGTTTCTGGCCGTGGGATTTAATTCGCAGATTGATTCCCAATATATTTGCAGTTCTGGCTGCCGGTTTAATGCTCTGGAAACATAAATTGATAGCCACCTGGCTTGTCCCCGCCGAGGAAGAGTTAAAATGGCCGAATTATACGCCGGTGATAATGTTAAGATTGATACTGACAGGACTGTCAGCATTTTTCCTGTTGAAAAGCCTGCCGGTTAGTATCCGAGAAATTATAATTAATTTAACCCTGACCGGGGCTGAAAGGACAGCGCGTTCCAGCGGCTTATATTCCGAAGAGATGCTAATGAACGGTGTTCAGACCCTGTTTTCGTTACTGATTATAGTTTACATCAGACCCCTTTCCGACTGGCTGATGAGCCGAATAAACGAACAAGGGAAAGGGGAGACGACTGAGACGTGATTAAGTGATTAGGTGATTGCGTGATGGAGAAACGGCAAAGTCAACTGCTTTATAGAACGCGAAGCACTGCTATCGCCCCTTCGTGGGCTTCCCGGCATCACCCCATCCATAGGGAAGCGCGCTAAGGCGCGGAGAAAGGCAGAAGCAAAGGCAAATTCAAAACATTTTTACCACAGAGGGCACAGAGGAATACAGAGTAAAAATCAAAACCTCGAAACATTTTTTTTGACAGGATTTACAGGATTAACTTCGGGTAAAAATCTAACCCCTGTTTTTTAACACGAAGGCCACAGATGTGTTGCAGAGAAGAAAAGCAGTTCACAGTTCTGGTGCCGGAGGTAAACTTTAAACTTGCGGGGAATTTATTATATTTTGCAGGGCGAAGATCAAGATCAGGTTTGGACTGGAAAAGCGGTTTCCGGGATGCTATGATGGAAATGGAGTCTGGAGATTGTTTTTCAATATTTTTACGGGAAGGATGAGTGGCATGAAATTTCGATATGCTTTTGTTTGTTTTTTGATACTGGGGCTGATTTCAGTTGCACATGCCGGACAGGTGAAGGAACATCCTGCGTTATCTGCTTATGAGGGGGCGAAGTTTATAAACTCGCGGATTGTCGATTATGCTCCTTATGTGCTGGGGCTGGATGATCAGGAACAGAAGGATGAAAAATTCAGGGGGCACAACAGGTATTTTTCCGACTATCTTGATCTTGAAGGAAAATTAACCCGTATACAGTATCGGATCAGCGGCGCTGATGGTATTTACAAGGTTTTCAAAAACTATGAGCAGGCCCTGAAAGATGGCGGTTATAATATCCTTTTCACTACCTCCGAGAAGGAAAGCTCCTGGCCGTTCTGGGATGAGACTGTCTATCATCACGAGTGGGGGATCAATCCCGTGCGCGGTGAGTTTGAATCCATGTTTCCCCGCAGTGGATTCAGGTTTCTTACAGCAAGTGGAAAATATAAGGGAAACAATATCTATTTCGCTATTTTCTTCAATAAAAGAACCGACGACGATGGAAAAGAAAATGTGATTGTTACCCAGGATGTAATAGAGATAAATCCCCTGAAAACAGGGCTTGTAACTGCGAAGAGAATAGAGGAAAATGTAGAACTGGATGGATTCGTCTCACTTTATGGTATTCATTTTGAAAAAGAAAAATGGGATATCAAGGAGGAATCAGCCGCCTCCCTGAAGGAACTTGCTGATTTTTTAAAGAAAAATCCCGATAAGAAATATTTTATTGTCGGTCATACAGATAATGACGGTTCCTTCGATTACAACCTGGATTTGTCTGAAAAACGGGCCGGGGCGGTTAAAAACTGGCTGCTTGAAAAACACGGTGTCCCGGAAAAGCAACTCACGGCCCAGGGAGTTGCTTCACTCTCACCGGTAACTTCAAACTCAACCGCTGAAGGTAAGGCAAGAAACCGCCGGGTCGAGATAGTAGAGCAGTAAATAAGACATTTAACATCCTCGTGCTCAAAAATGCTCAGATTAGATATTATTTATGTAGTTGATTGGCGATCTTTACTTCAATAGCTGGTAGAATCATTTTTATTGATCATTTCCGACTGATTTTTTTAATGTGGCGGGGATTGTCTCGACATGATAACAGAATTTAAAGAAGAACTTGCAGCCGCGATTAAATCGATTTTGTGGACAATTCGAAGAACCGTCGGTTGTCTAATTGAGGACGAAGGTACTCGAATTGCGGCGGAAGCTTCTTTTTATCTCGTATTCAGCATATTTCCTCTGATTTTCATTATTGTTTTGTTGATCGGATTTCTGGCGCCATCTTTTTCAGGGGCAGAAACAGCCGGTCCAGTTACTCAAATTCTTTCAACTCTTGTACCTGATTTTACGTTTGAAATGTTGACTAAATATCTTGGGAACATGATCAAACAATACAATAAGACGGATCTGATTGTCGTACTGTTCGTTTTTGCCTGGCCTGCCTCTAATGTATTTTATGCTTATCTGGACGCGGCGCGGCGCGCGTATGGAATCAAATCGGCAAGAAACTACATCAGGGCTCGTCTTTTATCCTTTGTTTTATTACTTCTTTCCGGTACGTATATTTTTATTTCGTTTATATTTATTGCGTTTACGCCGGTCTTTCTTCGCTGGTTGCAGACACATGCTCCTCTTCCTGAATCAGTCATCGGGATCAGCTATATCCGTTATCTGGGAGCGTTTCTTCTTTTAACACCTTCCATAGGATTGATTTACCGTTACGGACCGGATTCAGAGAATCGTTCTGACTTAATTATATGGCCCGGCGCGTTTACAGCTACGGTATTGTGGATCTTGTTCACTCAGTTATTTGGAGTTTATCTGAAATATTTTGCCACCTATCGAGCCCTTTACGGTGCTCTTGGAACGGCGCTCCTTCTCGTTTTGTGGATGTATCTGACATCTATCGCCGTAATTATCGGCGCCGAGTTCAACTACGTCCTGATGGGTGAAACCTCACCTGATTCAAATACCACTGCGAATAAATCCTCCGAATAGGCATCAACATTTTTTCGGACCTGAGTTGAGCGGTTTTGAGATTGAGGGTGTATCCCATCCTCACCCAACGGAGGGGAGGAGGAAGTAGAGGATTTAATCAATAACCTCCCACCTGACAATCGAACCTCCTTGTATACCCACCTGAAACTGCATATAATCAAAATACAATGAGATTCTCAAAAAGTAATTACTTATGTAGTTGGCCTCGAAGGGAAAGAAACCTGCTCTCTGAAGAATTCTGAGGAAGAGGGGTAATAATGCTCCGATTAATTGATATAGCTTGTTTTGCTGTCACTAAATGTGGGGGATCCCGATCCTTATCGTCCATGTCCGGCGGATGGTGATTTAACCAATGATCCGTTCCACCTGGTGGAAGTCAAAACTGTTCTGGGTCCTGTTGGCGGCAGCACTCTATCTGCTCGCCGGAACACTGGTCGTTCCTCCCCTCGTAAAAAACCAGCTCAAATCGATGATAACCACACAATCTCCACTCGATCCGGGAATTGAATCCGTTAAATTTAACCCGATCACCTTTACCCTGCGGCTGCGAAATCTGACGCTCGAAACGTCGGAAAAGACCGTCCTGGATGCCAAAAAAATTACCGTGAATTTTGATCCTCTTGTCTCCATTTACCGGTGGGACTGGTCATTTGGAAACATCGAAATTGATTCACCTCAAGTCTCCGTGACCCGCAACAAATCCGGCCTGATCAACTGGACCCAATATCGCAGTCTTCCGGACACACCCACAGAAAGGGCCGTTAATACCGACACTCCGAATTACACCGTTGACAGGTTTCGTTTAAAAAACGGGAGAGTGGATTGGTCCGATCGTTTGCGCCCACCAGAAGCCGGCCTCATGCTGTCGGAAATTGACCTCGGCCTGGAAAACCTGCACTGGCCCGCCAGTGGAAATTCACCGCTAAAACTCCGAAGTAAAATCGGTGATGGGGGAGTCTTTCGCATAAACGGGACCCTCTACGCGGACACACGTACCCTTGACTCCAATTTCAGGTTAGACAATTTTGTGCTTCGTGACCTGAACGATTACGTTCGCAAAAGGATCCAGGGACAATGGAAATCCGGCCGGCTGGACGTCCGGGGCAGTCTCCGAGCATCGGCGGCACCTTTAACCGTAAACCTATCCGGGAAAAGCAAAATGACAAATCTTAAATTTGTCGATCTGAATGGTGACACCGTGGGTGGTTGGAGTAAAACGACGATTGACAATATAGATATAAAATGGCCTCGAAAGGAATTTCGTGTCGGCCCGATAGACATTCAATCGCCTCACCTTGCCCTGGAAATTAACGAAAACTACCGAACCAACCTGGGTAATCTACTGGTCCCAAAAACTCAAGAAAACGCCAGCCCTCCACAGCAACGAGATATATCCTGGAGTGGTTCAGTGGGTCCGATTCGTGTTACTTCGGCCGACCTGAACTTCAGCGACGAGAATGTCCCCGGAAGTTTCCAGACGAATATCAAAGATCTGGACGGCTCAATCGGGAAAACAAGTATGACCGGGGACGATACCGCCGATGTTTCCCTGAACGGAACGCTGGGGGGACAATCGAAAGTCAGTCTGGACGGATCAATTAGTCTCTTTTCATTCTTTTCTCGTTCAAATATCACAATGGAGATAGTGAACGTAGGTCTGCCGACACTGTCGCCATATTCCGGCAAGTTCCTCGGATACAAAATAGACCGCGGCAAGATGCTGCTCACCCTCAAATACCGAATCGAGGATGGCCGCCTGTCCGGCGATAATCAGGTCGTGCTCGAGGACTTTACACTGGGAGAATACGTCGGGAACGAAATGATTGCGATTCCTATGAAACTGGTGGTGTCCCTCCTCAAGGATAGTGACGGGGTAATCAGGATGTCGGTTCCGGTCTCGGGCAATTTTAATGATCCTTCGTTCGATTTCTCTAACGCCATCTATAAAGCCGTCCGGTCGATTTTAACCAGTATTATGAAGTCACCTTTTTCCTACCTCGCGAAACTGGTTGGTTCCGAGCCGGATGAGTTGAGATTCGTCGAGTTTGAACCTGCGGGCAGCCG
Source organism: uncultured bacterium (assembly GCA_964440635.1). Lineage (GTDB taxonomy): Bacteria > T1Sed10-126 > T1Sed10-126 > T1Sed10-126 > T1Sed10-126 > CAYTSZ01. The sequence continues at coordinate 5,847 of CAYTSZ010000009.1, read as the reverse complement.
GCTCAGCCAACGTGCCGTAAATGGTCTGGACAAACTTGTGAAAGTCATGAAACAGCGTCCTCTGATTAAAATAGGCGTTCGCCCCGGCTGGTCCGAAAGTGACCGGCGCAAATTTGCCAGCCGGTCGCTCGATAGCTACCTGAACCGTCAGGGCGGTAATCAGAATAATCTGAGCCAATCAGTTTTCGAGCTGGAAACCCGGTATAGTGAGTTAACCAGTCCGAAAGTCGTCTCAGGCATCCAGGAGGAGCATAAACTGGAGGAAGGCCCGAGAAAAGGCACCACAGACGAAGAAGCTTATGCTCAGGAGCTCTACGAGAAAATCGTTGAGAAAACCAGGGTCAATCCCGATAAATTACAGGAGCTTGCCCAGAAAAGAGCGTCCAATATCAGAGAATACCTCCGCGAACAAGAGATTCAACCCGAACGTATCTTCATTCTCGATCCAAACGAACTCAACCCTGATTTGAGCGACCCGGCCGTGAAAATCCCGCTGACTGTAAAAGCCCGGTAACCCGCTCCCGACCATCCCCTCTGGATGACAATACTGAACCTGCCGATTTTTTCAGCTATTTTTTCACAATCATTTCCTCCTTGTTGCTATAATAATATTATTAATCAATTCCTGTATATTCTACGTTGAGGTGAACAGATTATGACTGAGAAAAAACGTACCGTTCCGGTGGAAGATGCCGTGGGCCATGTGCTGATGCATGATATTACCCGGATTGTTCCCGGGGAGCATAAAGGGCCGGCTTTCAAAAAAGGACACGTTATAAAAGAAGAGGATGTTTCACTGCTTAAAGATATTGGCAAGGAAAATATTTATGTGTTTGAACTCTCTGAAGATGAATACCATGAGAATGAAGCCGGAGAACTTTTCAAACAGTTTGCAGGTTCCAATGTGAAAACCAGCGGCCCTTCCGAGGGTAAGATTCTCTATAAGGCCGAGGTTGATGGACTGGTAGAAATCAGCAAACAGACCGTGGATGCGGTCAACATGAGCGAGGATATTGTTTTTACGACCATTCATTCCAACCAGCCGGTCAAAAAAGGGGAGGCCCTGGCCGGGATTCGGGTTACACCTCTGACGATTGATAAACAGGCGGTGGATGAAGTGATCGCGGCGGTTTCCTCACCGCCGGTGAACGTTCGTTCATTCTCCAGCAAAGATGTGGGTCTTATCGTTACCGGCAGCGAGGTGGCTTCCGGTCGAATCGAGGATGAGTTCGGGCCGATAATTTCCCGCAAAGTGAAAGCATACGGAAGTGAGATTAAAAATAAGCAAATAATCGGCGACGATCCCGATAAATTAAAATTAGAGATTGAAAAGATGCTCTCTACCGGTATAGATTTTTTGATTCTCACCGGCGGAATGTCCGTGGACCCCGATGATAAAACTGGAGCCGCCATCCAGGAGGCCGGAGTGGAGATCGTCTCCTCCGGCGCACCGGTGCTCCCCGGCAATATGTTCATGGTCGGTTATAAAGGAGATATCCCGGTTTTTGGTGTCCCCGCCTGTGCAATTTTTTATGAGATAACCGTGTTAGACCTGTTTTTACCCTGGGTTTTTGCCGATAAAGAGATAACCCGGCTGGATGTCGCCAAAAAAGGCTACGGGGGCTACTGCCGCCACTGCGAAATCTGCACTTTCCCCGGCTGCGAATTCGGTAAACGTTAAATAAGTCAGTGTAAGTATTTGGTTTTTTTGAGGGACGGTGGTTGAAAGTTCTGGGAAATGGTATCTAAAAATCAGGGAGGTAATGTGATAATGGCGGAAAATAAATCTACGGTTGAGGAAATCCTGACGCGACTTGATTTTTTAGCATCGGCGCAGCCAGGGTCGGGGATTGACGGAACCGATTTTGTTCGGGAACAATTGGAACATGAAAATGTCGAAGTGCGAACCAGCGCGGCAGAATGTGCATGGGAGTGGCCGGCTGGTGAAACTGCCGGTAAGTTACTGGAACTTGCCAGAAATGACCCTGAAAGAAACGTCCGGGTGGCGGCGATAAAATCGCTGGGTTGGTATATGAGTTTGGGGGAAGATAATATGTATGAAGATTATGAGGTGGGAGATTCACCGACGGGTGAATTAATTGAAGAAACAGTAACGGTTGAGCAATATCAGAATATTCGTGATTTTTTGCTCGAAACTTACCTGGATACCAAAAACCGCTCACTGGATGAAAGACGTTATGCGCTGGAGGCGGTTTCCTTTGTTTCCCGGGAAGATGTCGAACAGTATATTGAAGAAGCCTATGAATCCGATGAAAATAAAATGGTAGTAAGTGCTGTTTTTTCCATGGGAAGAAACGCTCATTATAAATGGAAGGATAAAATAAAAGACGTATTAAACAGTGCGGACGATGAAATTCGCTTTGAGGCTATCCGGGCGAGTGGAAAATGCGATGTTCAGACTTCACGTAAAATGTTGCGGAATATTATTAACACTACGAGAAGCAGGAGTGAATTTGAACATTGTGTGCTGGCTTTAGCTCAACTGGGTCATACCGATTCATTTTCATTTTTTGATAACCTGCAAAACGAGGTCAGATTCGATGTTGAGCCTGAATTCGCTGATTATATGCTTCAGGAATGGATGCTTTACAATAATATCAGAAACAGTAGCTTTTGATTAATTTTAAAAAACTTGAAATCATAGTTTGCCCCTCTGAATGAAGCAGATAAAGAAATATGCTGAAGGAGTTGTAACGTGTCACAATAATCCCGTGTAATTCATCTAATTACAGACGGGAAAACAATCACATCAAAATTAAAAACATAATGGACTGGATTGTAATTCTGATTTGCTGGATTACAAACAAAGTCTGTGACTTCACAAACAATATTTTTCGGAGCACTGTGTTAACAGTGCCCTGTCGGAGGCCTTCGACAGTTTTAGGGCAACAATAGAGTCAAAAATAAAAACGGTTTTATTTTTGACTCTATTGTTTGACCGTTAATCAAAAAATATAACATCAAGTTCACAGAATACCGTTGACCCATGTTTTTTGGCCGTTATCCGAAGTTAATCCAGAAAATCCAGTCAATTAGTGGGTTGACTGTTGGGCTTATGAGTATTAAAAGGCTGTCACTTTGACAGCGGGGATTGACAGGCTTAATTCGAGAGATTCACCGGAATCAATTATAGACGTTACAAGGAGTAATGGCAAAGAAAAGGAGGAGTGAATAATGGACGCCGTTATCTTTTACGTTTCCGTCCACCAGGGAAACACCCGCCAGGTGGCCCGGGCCATGGCCGGCCCGCTGGGGGCAAAACTTGTTGATATACAGTCCGATGAAGTAGCTAACATAGATGATTATGATCTGCTGGGGTTTGGTTCGGGGATATATTACGGTAAACACCACAAGCTTTTGTTAAATTTCGTATCCGAGCTTCCGGCAGCAAAAGGTAAAAAATCTTTTATCTTCTCCACCAGCGGAATGCGAAAAATACCGCTTGTTCATAACTTTTCCCGCCGGCTGCGAAAGAAACTGGAAGAAAAAAAGTTTGAAATAAAAGGAGAATTCTCCTGCCGGGGCTACGACACTTACAGCCTCCTCAAACACATAGGTGACATCAACAAAAACCACCCAAACAAAAAAGACCTACAGAAAGCAGAAAACTTCGCAAAAAACCTGAAACAAAAATGCAAAGATTGATTGATAACTTAAATAAGTGGTGTACTTTTATCCGGAATCCAACCGGTAACGGTTGGATTTACTTTTACACGAAGCATTCGGGCGTCTTCAAAACCGTCCATTCTTATCAGCGTCCAATATTAAATTGCTTCAACCATCGTGGGGGACCTCCTGTCGTGGGGGTCGTGCTCCCTGCGATGGTTCTATTTTTTTTGGATATTCGTCAACCCATTTTTTCCTTGTTTCGATGTTTTTTCTTTCATTCACCATAACCCTCTTACCTCAGGGTGGGAATGATATACCATGTCTCTACACGATAAAAAAATTTAATTCTTGAAAAAGTAATATTATGACTTTACACTAAAGTTAAAGCTTCAGTACGGTTATAAAATAAAAAAGGTGATATTTTTATGGCCAAACTGAAGGAAGCCTTTGATTCGGCAAATTGGGCTAAAACTCTTCGGATACTCCGCAAAGAGCAGGAGTGGCCCCGGGCAGACCTGGGGGCGAAGAGGTTGAATATTCATCCTCAGGCCATCGTGAAATTGAACGGGTCGGGAGCGTTTAAATCGGCTCCTGGATGTGCTGGGATACAAAGGGCAGATTACTATTTGTGAGAAACAATTATAGATCTAATACTTTTGATTATTCTCAAGTAATTTAAAAGGGATTTTGATTAACAATGGACTGGATATTTATTCTGCTGGCGGCCACCAGTGGCATTTTGTTTACTGCCGGCGATGTGTTTCTTAAATTATGGGCGGAATCTTCCCGGTTTTATTACGTGCTGGTGGCACTTTTTGTGTACGTGATAGCTACCATAGCACTGGGATATTCCTTTAAGCGGGAAAAAATTGCAATTGCTGTGGCCGTCTTAATCTGTTTTAACCTGATTACCGTGGCTTTCGTCGGCTTTACATATTTTCAGGAAACCCTGGGCTTGAAGGAGGTTATTGGGATTAGCCTGGCTCTGCTTGCGGTTATTTTATTGAACGTTTGATTTTTTTCTATCCCGTTTATTCCCTTTTTTTCTGATCCAGGTGTTCAAGATTTAAGGTCTCCGAGTGCCAGAAGCTGATAATAAACAGGAACAATATAAAACAGGCGTTAATTCCGGCCAGAATATAATGCCGTATGTATCTTTTCTGGTAAAATACGAAGAAATTCAGAATATTTATCAAAATTATGGTGGCCACGGACAATTTCATCCCCCAGGAAGGAACAAAACCTTCCAAAACAGAGTATCCGAGGTAATGATAACAAAAGAAAATAACGTGGCCGGTTGTTAGCAATAAAAGTGCAAGCATTAGGTCACCCGTAAAGCTGTAGAGGATAAATGGGATGGGCAAAACCAGGAAATAAACCCCGAAGTATTCCGAAAGCAAATCCCCTATATACATATGTTTTTTCATTCGTTCGCGATCTTCCCGGACGGCAAAAGCCGTGGCGTTTGCGTAAATTATCGTTGAATAAAGAAAACCATAGGTACTGATAAACAGAAAATAAAGGGGAACCCGAAGCGACCCCTGTATATTTTCGCTGCCGGTCAAAAGCAGGCCAATGAAGAAAAATGAAACCGCGGTCATAAAAGCGGTAAAGGAAACTCCGGTGCTAGCTTCGTCTGTATATTCATCCTCAAGGTAATTTTTGCTCATTATTTTAACCACCTGTGAAAAAAATTAACTTTTCTTTGACGCTGACTTATATCCCCTCTTTTATATTTAGCTGTTCTGTTTTCTCTTTGGCTTTTCGCACATAAGTATCCGCTCCTTCCAAGTAAACTCTATGCTCGCCAAAACTTATCTCAAGCGGATCTTCCTTTCGGATTTTCTCTGCCTGCTGACGTCTAATTCGCCGGTGACGGGTGGCCAACCGGGCTCTGCGCCGAACAGTTGCCCTGGAGCAGCTTTTTAGATTGGCTGCCGGTCCATCAAAGATATAACACAGGGCGATAAATAGGGCAAAGATTACGATAAATACTGTAATTATTTTGTTTAGGAGATTCATTTTCATTTCCCATTTGCTGCCGGTAAATTGTTTAGTGTGCAATCAATCCAAGCCTTCAAATAATGAGTACTATGGAAATTACGATATATGTTATTTTTTTGATTCATTTTAAAAATAACCCTTCCTTTTTTGTATCAAATTTATAGAATAAACTGCTTCAAATTTTGGAAAATAGGATTTCAAGGACTATATCTC
>CAYTSZ010000008.1:0-22042 GCA_964440635.1 uncultured bacterium | reverse complement strand
GAACAAGTCCATAAACCAGTTGTGGAGAAATTAAATAAAGGACATATTTTATCTGCAATCAGCAAATTACAACAAACAAGTGAAAACGCCGATGTCCAACAAGAACTGCAATTTTTACGCAAGCAATTAAAAGTCGAATCGGAAACAAGCGAAGAGTTAAAAAAAGAGCTACACAACCAGGAACTTGAGCTCTCGAAGCGCAAAACTCTCCTGGACGTCCTCGGGGGCCAATCGACTATCAGCCGCAAACGGCTGGAGGCTCTGCCGGTTTCCGAAGATTTCGCCCGGAAAACCTATAAATTCATTGAAAACCGAGAAAATCTGAGAGTGCGTCTCTGGGACGTGGCCAACGCTGCAACCGATGATGAATTTGAACAAAAACTGGACAAAAATATTTTTATTGAGGCAGCCACTAAAACCCCCAAAAAACCGGATTTTATCGGTTCGAGAACGGACAGCAGTGAAACAGAAAATGCAATTGACGAAAATGAACTGAAAGATGTGATATCCGACTTCGAAAACCAGGACGCAGAAACTGCTATTTCTCGATTGATTGATAAAACTAAAGAAAGCAGCGACTACGGGGCTCAGATGGTTGGCAAATTAAATCTTGCGAAAAAAAATATTAGTGAATTAGAGGCGGAAGGGAAAAAAATAGCAAAAAAAATTGACAGCGAAGTAGACTCAGATACTGAGATCGAAAAACTTCTCAGAATGCTTGAAAACGAAAAAAAGATTGTTGAGGAAGACTTGCAGGAAATAAATGTATCAAATGAATTAAAAACAAAAATTGCGCGATTCAGCAGTAAACGCGAGCGGCAGCAAAAACGTCTCTGGCAGGCGGTTGATGAACTCAGCGGCGGTGCGGTGCGAAAATTAGAAGGAGCCGAAAAAAAAATAGGCGGGGGAACCAGGAAAGCCGCCGGTGGTCAACAAATCGGGGAAAAAATCAAAACTGAAACTGAAGTTAAAAATAAATCTGAATCAAAAAATAAACTCTCTCTTGAGAAAGCCCTCCAGGAACAGGATCCCTACGATCTTTCAAATATTTCAGGCCTGGACTTTCAAACGGTCAAAGAAGCCCTGCATGTGCTTGCGCCGCCGACGGGTTTAAAAAATCAGCAACAAACTCTGCTTAAAAATATCCGCCGGCTCTGCGAGTTTGTACTCTACGGAAAAAAACTGGACGAAGATCGTTTGACAAATCTCATCGCCAGCAGCGAAGAGATATTAACCGGCAATTCCCAGCCGATAAAACTTCTCTCCCAGCCTCCCAGCGGGGATCGCTATATCTTGACCCACAGTATGAATACTTTCTTAATCTCTTTATTGCTGGGTATACATTTTGAACTCAGTGAACAGGAAATGATGGACCTGGGCGCCGCCAGCATCTGCAGCGATCTTGGGATGACAGAAATTCCCCTTGCTCTCTGGGCCATGCAGGACGGTAAAATGAGCGGTAGAGGAGAAGGAGAGATACAGAAGCATCCGCTTATCTCCCATGAATTTGTTACACAGGCCACCAACAACGACGGCCATCTCAAAGACCTGGTCCTCCAGCATCATGAAAAAAGGGACGGTAGCGGCTATCCACATGGCCTCTCGGGCGAAGAGCAACACCCTCTCACTCCGATCATTTCAATCGCCGACTCCTACACCGCAATGCTGGAAAAAAGATCTCACCGCGGCGGTATAGCCCCCGACAAAGCAATGCTCTCTTTACTGAAGAATAACCGGCAGTTTGAACGAAGCACAGTAAAATCACTCCTGGATGTGTTGGGGTTCTATCCGAGCGGCAGCGTTGTTTTACTGTCGACCAACTGTATCGGGATGGTGCAAACTCAAAATCCCGATAAACCGCTGGCTCCCAAAGTCGTTGAAATCACTGATTCCAATCAAACCCGGCTCGATAAACCCCGGCTGGTGGATCTTTCCTCCCGGGACAATCTGAAAGTAAAACGAATACTTAAATTTTAATAATTGTCAGGATTTCAACCGTGCTACCAACTCTGTGAAAGGGCTTTGAGCCGGGGGTTACTGCGGATTAATGAATAAGCCGAATAAGGTAATAATCCGGAATGTTATTCAAATATTCCCGGGTCCGCAAGCTTTCGGGCATCAGGGTGGCGTTATTCTTATAGTTAATGGCCACACGACCGCTGGTTTGTATTAAAGCATCACGGCCGGAAATAATTCCGCCGTTAATCGTAACATTTTCTGAAGTCTCCCATTTTATCTCCCCCCGGGTGGCATCGGGAGCATACAGGGTGGCATTGATCTCAGCACCGATAACATTCTCAAATTTAATATTCCCGTTAATTGAGTAAACAAACATGTCGTGGCTGGACAGATCATCCACGGCTTCAAACTTCACATTTCCATCGGAAACAAAGGTATAATCCCCCCGGGTATTGGCACCGGAAATCTTTAAATCACCGTTGCGCACATAAATTGTTCCCTCCTCGCTGCAGGCTCCCAGAGTTCCAAAATCTCCGATCGTGTATTCAGCCCCGCCTGCATCTATAGTGCAGATCGGCTGGTTGTACTGGTCGGGTTCCTCGTCGGGAGTGGGAGGAATCGGAAGATCATACAGACCGGGATCGGCATTCACATTTCCTCCGGCCGGCTCAACACTACCGTCATTCACATAACCGGTCGGCCAGATGACCCGGCCAGCAATATGCCCGGTAATATTCTGCAACCGTACACATCCGGGATCCGGTGGCGCCCCCCCGCAATTAGAACCGGCATTAGCGGGATCTCCGGCCTCAATATTTCCCGATATCTGCACACCGTCACCGCAGGTGTTTCCAGTTATATTTTCAAGTGCCACCCAACCCTTGTCCGCATGCAGATCACCATCAACGATAAAGCAGTCCATCTGTTCCGGTTTTATATTGCTTTTGGCGTAAATACTGTACTGCAGCGGCGGGACGGGAATTTCTTCCCCGGCGGTGGGATAGTAGTTAAATTCGGTGAACCGGGGCACAATTTCAGCGACAGCCCGACTTTGAATCAAAAAACTGTCCCGGCTTAAAAGCCAGTTCGGGAAAAAATAGGGCCTGAACCCCTGCATTGCGTTTACCCCGAACCGAAAATAAGTATCCGGGTGAACATCATCGGCGGGGAATTTTTTTAACTGAATTGCTCCCGTCTTCATTTCCGGATCAATTTCGTAAAACGTCGTGTCCTGCCCGGAGTAAGAGTTCAACTTCTCCAGGGTCAACGAAAGTATAGCCCGGGTATCTACCTCGTCAACCGGTCGGGGCTGATTGAACCAGCCTGCCCCGGCCAGAGCCAGTGAATCAGCCATCTGCTGCGTTTTTTGTACTTTTGCCATATAACGGGCAAGATCCACAGCAAACCCGGAAATCATTAGAAACACAAACATAAAAAACACACCGGCGATCAGAAATGATCCTCGCCGGCCAGTCAACAGCTTTGATTTAAACAAAACATTCAGCTCCCCGGCCAAAAAATATCAATGAATAAGACGAATTCTGGTATGAGCAAGTTTAGGACGGTTCATTTCGGCCTGTATACCCTCCACCCAGCCGGACATATTTAAAGCTTCATAATCAAAAACGGTAGGATCAAACTGAAAACGAGTGTGGGCGGAATTATCGCCGGAAAAGAAAGATCCCCCTGTGATCAGTATTCCTCGAAAACCAGACATCCCACCGCCACCCCAGGGTGGACCGGTGAATTGATAACTACCGGAAGCACCGGTAATACCAACTATCTCCACATTATTCATCGCCACACTGACATTTCCTTCAGCCCAGAGAGACAACCCGCCCAGTTTATCTTTATCCCCTATAAACTCATTATTGTTCCCGGTCACAGAGATATCCTCCGTAGCATATACTCCTCCGTGAACTTTACTGTTCTGTGAAAAAGAAACAGAACCGTCCACATAAATGCCGATCGAATTCCCGGTCTGCAAACTGCTGGAACTCATATCGGTTCCGGACGCAAAAGAATACTGCCCGGAAGCTGTTTTTTCAACACAAACCCCGACATGCTGCCCGTCAGTAGTTGTTAATTCTTTTGACGTACCACCGCCCGGCGGGCCACCGCCCGGCGGAACTGCATAAGCCGGCGAGGGCCGTAAAAAAGACTGCCAGGCCATCATAATATTGCTCTTGCCCGAATCAAACAGATAAGCTCCGGCCCCACAGTCGTCCCAGGTTGCAATATTTGTATCGTTAAGCAAAACATCGTAATCGGGATTATTAGAATCTGTGAACACAAAATCTGGCATCGGGTAGGGGGGCTGGTTGGTATGAATGTCACCGTGCTGACCTCCGGGCGGAACTGCATTTCCCGCTGTATAGATATCACCAATAATTCCATTATTGGAACCGCCGGCATCAATATTCCCATTTGCGCATAATGAGGCGGGAGAACCGTCAATATGGTGATTGAAATTATTTCCTGTCAGCGTAATATCACCACCGGCAAACAATCCACAATCGATAGGCTGCTTCTCAACTACCCCCAGGGCACTGCTGCGCAACTCGGCGACCGCGGTGCGGGCGAAAGCAGTTCCCCCGAATATAGTGCGAGGCATAAAATAGGGCTCAAAAGAACCGTATACAATTACTCCCACCCGGTAAACTTCATCAGCAAAAGAACCACAACCGTATTCCTGCTGAATCGGCGGAAGGGCTTCCCTGAAGGGGGATCTGCGCGGATTATAATCCGCGCCGGCTCCCGCCTGGGGCTTCATATCAACCAGAAGCACCAGGTCCTGCATATCAAAAGAGGAACTCCCCTGATTGGTCGTTCCCAGTTCAAATAACATTATGGCCTGATTGGACTGGAGCGTGACATCACCCGTATTCGGATCAATATAGTCTCCAAGAACATCAGTAATTTCTTCCTGGCCGGCAAAAGGTTCAAAATCAGGCACGCTCTCTCCGTCACGAAGGGTAATCACATTACTGGTATTCCCCGAATTAGTACCCGCCGTAATATATTTATTCCCGTTTATCCAGGAAGTAGCTTCATAATCAAAAACCGTCCCGGAATCATATTCACCCATATCGGAGGCAGGAATCTCTTCGCCCGTATTTAGGTCGCTGTTTTGATAATCTTCAGGATCGCCCCAGGGTTCAAGCCGGGTTTCATCACCGGTGGCCTCCGTAACAGTTGCGGAGGCCGTCACCGGGACCCGCTCGCCTCCGGCCCCATAAGTTATAGCTGCGCCAAGAACTTTTGAGGTGGCCTGGGCAGGCCCTCCCGTTACTATGGAATTACCGTTAATCTCAAAATCAACCGGACATGGCCCTATATTTTCTTCACCCCAGTTATAAACTTCTATTCCTTCAACCTCCGTCGGGGAGGACACTTCATATAAATCTCTGTATTCCGAACCCAGCTTGTCCTCTATATAATCCAGCGCCGCATCATAAGCAAGACTGAGGTCAGGATCATCCGTATACTGATTCAAAGCCTGTGCACCCGTGCGGGCAGCGTTATCGGCTATTTGCTGCCATTTTTGTGTCTTCATCATATACCGGCTGGCATCTATGGCAAGCCCGGCGATCATCAGAAAGATCATGCTGAAAAAAATACCGGCCACCAGAAAAGATCCCCGGTTATCCGCTATTTTTCTTGAAAAATAATCCTTAACGTTTCGCAAATTTCGTTTAAACATATACAGACACCTGCCTGTAATTTTTTTGTCCACTATCTAAAGTATCAATTGTAAAGTGTGAAATGTCAAAGTGAGTTTTGACACAATCCCCCCGCACAGTATTCTTTCTTATACCTGACCCGCCTTCAGGCTTATAGAACTCTAATGGCTCAAAAACAGTCTGTGAAATTGAGCCTGTCGATTACAACCCGGTTTATTTGCCCATTTAAGCCTGAGGGCTGACCAGCAGGGATACATTATGCTAAGAGATCTCCGATTTTGTGCATAATGTGGGCTAAATTGACATAATACTATTATCGGACCACTATGAAGCTCAAATACGGGTCTGAATAACCGCCTGAAGAGACAATTTTCGTTCTTCGACTTCATCCGCAAGTTTTCGGCGGGCGCGGTCCAGGGCGTTATCAACCGCTTTTTCTGTTTTTTTCAGCTCACGGGCGGCATGAGCATAGCTTTTACCATCCAGGTAGGCCAGCAAAACCTCCTGCTCCAGTGTAGACAGGCAGCGGCGAATAATTTTTCGCAGATAGGCCACCGTTTCACTGGCCAGAAGTTCTTCCTCCGGATGGGAATCGTCAGAAATTCCAAAATCATCATATTCATCAAGAGAATCCGCCCCATTCAAAACCTCATGCTTATTTCTTTTCTGGTTACGCAAACAGTCCAGCATCTTACGGCGAACACAAACCGCACAATATGAACCAAAAGGGACACCATGGCGTTCATCATAAGATTCATAGGCATTCACAAGGGCAAGACGGGCTTCCTGCAGAAGATCGTCAAAATCAACTCCCGGTATATAATAATCGGAGACAATTGTACGCAAAAGCGGCTCATATTCCTCTATCAGCCGCTCCCACTTTTCCTGATCTTCCCCTGGATTATTTGCTTTAACCACTGCCTTAGCCTCCACTATACAGTTTACCCCTGTTTACTTAATTATTCACCTGAATTGAGCAGTTCCGAGATTGAGGAGACACCATGGCTCTCTGACGGTATTCTGTATGTCCCGGAGCCCTGGAGGGGCTCGGTTCGGGGCATACAGACCTCGCAGTGGCCTGGATGGCCACGAGAATGAGTCAGAGAGATAGGGTGTCTCCGATCAATAACCGCTTAAATTAGGTATCCATTTAAAAACACCGATTTTCCCCGCACCATAGAACAACTCTTTAATATATAAACCATTTGCGCCTGAAAATCAATTTTTAATTGGAAAAATAATCAACCCGGTTATATAAATATATTTCAGGCACTGGCTATAACAACAGGTAAAAAATATTTTTTATTCCCTCGTTGCTCGCACCTTTTCGGGGGAGATTACTTCGATATGGGCAGAATCACGTTCATAAAACCGATCCAGCATCCGACTCATTGACTCGGTCTCACCGGATATCCAGTAGGAGCGTTCAATATCGCCCCCCGGATCGGTAAAGATAAAATCCGGGTATTCAGCCAGTATTTCTCCCGGATCTATTAACTTGACTTCGGCGGGTAAAAGTTTTCTTATAATCGGTTTTAAAAAAGGATAGTGTGTGCAGCCCAAGATAACACTACCCGCGGAGAATTTTTTTATAGGTTCCAGCAGGGGTTTCAAAGTCTGCTCAATAATCTGACCCTCCAGGTGGCCGGCCTCTATCATTGGCACAAGGGGGGAACAGGGCTGCTGGTATACTTGCAGACCTGCTTCTTCTAAAATAGCTCCATAACGATTGCTGATTACTGTCCCGGCGGTCGCCAGAACTCCAACTCTATTGGACGGAGAAATTTTTTTCACACGTTTGACCAGGTGATTGTTTAATAATCCATATATTTTCAAACCGGGGTATTGCTCGCGGGCTGCTTCTACAGCCACACTGGAACTTATATTACAGGCCATTACTATGGTATCACAACCCCGGTCGACGAGAAACGACGTGACATCAAGAGCGAGTTCTCTTACTTCTTCAAGTGGTCTGTCTCCGTAAGGACAGTGAGCAGTATCTGCGAAATAATGAAAAGGGAACTCACCGTGAATGGCCCTGAACGCCTCCAGAACGGTTAACCCGCCAACTCCGGAATCAAAAAATCCAATCATGATATTCAGAGAATAACTTCGTCGATCTCGCTGCCACTTTTACGCTTTTTAGGAGCGGAAGGACGCCTTCTGGCCGGGGCGTTTTTTTGGGATTTAAGAGGTGGTAAAAGACGGGTTCCTTCGGCCCCCGCAGCTCGCAAAAACTCAGGAGCCTTCTTACGAATTTTTACATATTCCTCATAAGCGGCCAATTCTTCCAGTTTTCCGCCCAGCGCTCGACAAACCTGCAACTTGATAAAATGCCGCGTGAACAGCTCACTCTCGGAAAGCAAGTCGATCAACTGCAAAAGATTCACTGTTTTTTCAGGATAAACATTCCGCCGGCCGTCTTTCTCAACCGGGAGTTCATATTTCCCCGCCCAGTATTTTATATTCCTTTCACTTATTCCCGTTCTTTCAGCCAGTTCTTCCAGGTAAATAGACGCCATTTTTTACTCCTCCACTTTTATATTTTCAAATACATCCGACAAAACTTCTCCGTCACTATCAAGAAATTCACGATGATCAAGTCCGTAGGCAGCCAGAATTGTCGGTGCAATATCAACATTTTCCGAGCTTTCCAGTTTCACACCGGAGGCAATCCCGGAGCCATAAAAAATGTGGGGAACCAATCGGTCTCTATCTGCAGTAGAACCGTGCTGACCCCAACTGGGAAATCCTCCGGAATATGCAGGATTAATATCAATGAAAAAATCGCCCGCGCGCGATGGGTCGTAATAGTTTATCTCTGTGAGTGTGCCGGCCAGACCGGGCAGCTTATGCTGCGAATAAATCTTTTCCGCCCACTTTTTATCCCGGATCAACTGATAAGCCTCGGGCACATCGGCTTTGTTTTTTATATAAAGTGAATAAGCTCCGCCTCCGCGGCTCATAGCAGCGTGCTCAATTCCGGCTTTGCCAAGTTCGGGAATATCCGGCTCATTTCGGCCGGAACCGAATATTACATTTTCAGGATTTTTAACGTGCGTAAATCCGTGATCGGCCACTACAATAATCATATATTCATCATAAAAATTACCGTTCTCCAGAAAATCTATGAACTCTCCCACATAAGCATCCGATTGTTCCACCGTCTGGCGATAAGCATCCGAAACACCATACTGATGTCCTATATAATCAAGAGAACCAAAATTGGCAATAAAAAACTCGACCCTGCGGTCGCGCACAGCCTCTTTCATTTTTTGCAGAACAGATCTATTCAGCTCCTGCTTCAACAGGATCCCTTTTTTCTCACTCCCATCAACCAACCGTTCATACCGATTGTCCCAGACCTCTCTTGAAACATGATTTTTTATTTGCACCTGGTAATCAGCTCCGCGGCCACCCACAAGTTCATAGCCTTTACAGGCTATATAGGCTGTTTTTAAACCTTTTTCCCGTTCGAGAACTTCAAACACGGTAGGAACGGGGATATCCTGCTGAGCTTCTTTTGCGCTGGGGTAATCGGTGCTTCGATATTTCCAGTTTTCATTCATGTAAGCACTGCCCACCACTCCGTGTTTGTCTGCGTGGGTCCCGGTGGGGAATGTTACAAAATTAACTCTTGTTTGAGCGGGAATGGTTGCCAGCGCTTTGAAATTAGACGCTCCGTTTTTCGCCATTCTATCCAGGTTGGGAGTCTCTGCTTTCGCAAGCATGTCCGGGCGCAAACCGTCAATAGCAATTACAAAAACACCTTTTTCTGCATACGGCTGCTCTCCACAAGAATACAGAAAAAACATAGAGAAAACAAACACAGCCAACAGTACTACTGCTTTTTTGCTTTTATTAATCCCCATAATAAAAAATTCATTCCCTGTGATTAGTTTTTTTACACCCTGATAAAAACAGTTGTCCTGTTACAGGTTAAGATTATCAGAAAATAATAAAAAGTAAACGCAGTTTCCTCCGAACTAAAATAAAAGACAAGGGCTGAGTCGTGATTAAGTGATTAGGTGACTGGGTGATTGGGGAAATACGACAGTCCGGGGTCAAAGGTCAAGGGTCGAGATGAAAAAGTCAAGGACAGTTACCACAGAGGATGAAGCGGACAAGGGGAAAATCGAGAAAAAACAAATACGAGGAGTGGAGGCGGGATTTTTTGATTTTGACCGTCATTCCGGTCCCTGACGCACACGGATGTGCTAATGCTGCGAACACAAGGATGTGTAAGAACAGTGCGAGCCGGAATCCATTGCTGTTGACCTGTGGTTTGGATTTTAACTATAAACTACGAACGATAAACTATAAACTGGTTTTATAACCTATTTTCAACGCAAAATATCAAATAATTAGCTACCTGTATTCTTAAGTTTGGCCAGCAAAGCTTCCTGTGTCTCTCCAAACACGGGGTGAACAAAATCCGGTGCTATCTCCACGAGCGATGTTAAAACAAATTTTCTTTTGTGCAGCCGGGGATGAGGAATTATCGGATCTCGACTACTAACCATATCACCACAATAAAGAATATCTATGTCTATAATCCGATCGGGTGCACGAAGCTGACGATCGCGCCCAATCTTTTTTTCAAAATCAAGTATCTTTCTCAGAAATTTTTCTACATTATTAAACCGGACCCCCTCAACTGTTATCACCTGATTTAAAAAAAGGTTTTCCGTCTTAACACCCCATGGTTCAGTCTCGATTAATGAGGATTCCTGTTTTAACCCGCCCACGCCGGCAATATACTGTCGGGCTAACTCTAAATTTTTGTTCCTGTCACCCAGATTACTACCCAGGCCAATAAAAAATAACCTATTATCCAATTGCTAAAACCTCCAGAATATGTGAGAATATCCTCGATCGTCAAATTCAATCATTTTCCGTATACAATATATTTTAACAGATAATTCAAAGGAGGCCGCCCGGCTTGCTAGTCCTTGTTCTAAATTGCGGTAGTTCTTCCCTGAAATTTAAATTAATAGAAACTTCAGCCGAACAGATAGAAGCCAGCAGTGATCGTATTCTGGCCGAGGGTCTGGTTGAAAATATCGGCCAGGATGACGCAAAAGTCCATTTTTCTCATGACAGTGAAAGAATAACGCGTCAGAAGATAATCCCGGATCACCAGGCAGCAATCGAGCGAGCAATTGAACTTTTGCAAACTGAAACTCACCTGCTTGATTCAACAGAAGATCTGGATGCTGTCGGGCACCGGGTAGTTCACGGCGGCGAACTTTTCAGTGAATCGGTTATTATTGATGAACAGGTAGAAAAACAGATCGAGGAATGTATCCCTTTCGCCCCACTGCACAACCCCCATAATCTTGCCGGTATCCGGGCGGTCAGAGAAGCTTTCCCTGATATATGCCAGGTGGCAGCTTTCGACACCGGGGTCCACCAGTCTCTCCCGGAAAAAGCCTATCGCTACGCCCTCCCCGAGCGTTATTATAGCGAACACGGTATCCGGCGTTATGGTTTTCACGGCCTCAGCCACCGCTATTTGCGGCTGCAATGCAGGAAAACATTAAACAAGGGGTATGATGAAATAAATGTGATAACCTGCCACCTCGGCAACGGAGCCAGTCTGGCCGCGTTTGACGGATTTGAAGTCCAGGATACATCTATGGGATTCACTCCGCTTGAAGGACTGGTAATGGGCAGCCGCTGCGGGGACATAGATCCGGCGGTCGTGACCTATATTATGTCACTTGAGGATTACTCGCGGGAGGAAATAGATCAGCTTTTAAACTGCGAAAGTGGCCTGCTGGGACTATCCGGAGAAACTAATGACATGCGAACTATCAGAGAAAAAATGGAAGAGGGACATGAGCGCTGCCGGCTGGCAGTAGAAGTTTTTTGCCACCGTCTCAAAAAATATATTTCGGCCTACCAGGGCCTTCTCAACGGCGCCCACGCCGTAGTTTTCAGCGGCGGCATCGGAGAAAATTCATGCGAAGTCAGACGCCGGGCCTGCATCAATCTCGAAAATATCGGCATCAAACTGGACAACAATAAAAACAAACAGCTTAAAGGAAGCGAAGGTTCATTCTCCACTCCCGACTCCCCGACAAAACTTATGGTAATCCCTACCAACGAAGAGTTAATGATCGCCCGCGATACAATCGAGTGCATAGAATCCTGAATTGAACTCAGTTCATCGTTCAGAGTTTACAAGTTGAAACCAAAAATAAAAGCCACATATCAAAATCTCGAAACATTTTTTGACAGGATTAACAGGATTAACTGGACAACTTCAAATCCAGAAACTCCAAACCACTTCGTTTTTTTGAGCGCTGTCAAAATAGCCTTTGACTTTTAATTTGCTTTTAACTGCGCCTTTGCGCTCTCCCCTATGGATGGGGTAATTGCCGGGAAGCCCACGGAGGGGCGATAGCAGTGCTCTGCGTTACCAAAATCAGTTGACTTTGAAGTTGAGTTTGCTCCTTCCCTTCCTCCTCCCCTCTTCGTTATTTTCCTTTGCCGCTTCTACTCCCCTTGCCCGCTTCATCCTCTGTGGTAACTGTCCTTGACTTTTTCATCTCGACCCTCGACCTTTGACCCCGGACTATCGGATTTCCCCAATCACGCAGTCACCTAATCACGAAATCACGTCTCAGCCGTTGAATCCACTTCTTCTCCTCGTTACTTCGTCACTCCGTCACTTCTTTACTCCTTCACCTCTTCACTTCTTCACATCTAAACCTTTGAATTTATTATTTTTACCATTATAATGCTAAAAACAGCATTTTACGGTTTAAAAAAAATTACCCATCAGGAGGTTTTTATCGTGGAACTTAAAGAAGCGGATGTTATTGAATTTAGAGGCGGAGAAATTAAAAATCCAGAAATTGTGGTTGGAATACCATCTCTAAACGAAGAAAATACTATCGCCGATGTAACCGAACATATCGCCGGCGGACTGCAGAAATATTATCCTGAACGGCGGGCTGTGATTATTAACGTAGATAATGCCTCCACCGACAATACCCGCGAAAATTTTCTGAATGCCGATACCGGAAGTATTTCCCGCGGTTATATCTCCACTCCCGAGGGTAAAAAAGGTAAAGGGCGTAATTTTCACAACCTTTTTGAGTATATTTCCAAAGTCAACGCCGATGCCGCCGTGGTCATGGATGCCGATCTGACCAGCAGTAAACCGGAGTGGATGGTTAAATTTCTTCAGCCGGTCCTTGAGGGCGGATGCAGTTTCGTCTCCCCTATCTACCGCCGGCACCCCTATGACGGGACGATAACTAATAATCTCTGTTACCCGATCACCTACGCACTCAACAAATACAACATCCGCCAGCCCATCGGGGGCGATTTCGCCTTTGATGCCAGCATGGCGACCCACTGGCTCAAAGAAAACTGGTATGAATGCACAATGCAGTATGGAATTGACATCTTCATGTCCACCACCAGCGTCTATCACGGCCAGAAAATCGGCAGCACTCACCTGGGACAAAAAGCCCACAAACCAAGCGCACCCAATCTGCTGCCCATGTTTCAGGAAGTCTGTCTGAGTCTTTTTAATATACTCCGGGACGACCGGGATAAATGGGAACCGCTCAAGGACGAGGAGGTCCGCCAGCCCGAAAAATATTTCCCGCCTTCCGGGCAGCAGGATCCTTTCCCCGATCTTAACGTGGATGCAGAAGCTATCATCATACACATCGAACAGACCTATGAAAAATGGGGCGAGAACATGGAAATATTCCTGGAGGGAGAACTGCTTGAAAAATCAAAAAAAATGATAGAGGAAGATGATTACAGCCTGGACAGCGAACAATGGGTGTTAATCTTGCTGAACGCCCTGAAAACTTATCTGAAAACTGATAACGAGGATATAATAACCGGCCTTCTGCCCCTTTATTTCCTCCGCCAGATATCTTTTATCCAAAAAACAGAACACATGCCGCCAGAAGAATGCGAACAACTATTCCACGAGCAGGCCGAACTACTCCGCGAAAAAGCAGCCCAAATCCTGTAACCACATTAACCAGAACATTTGAAAAATTTTCCAAATGTTCCTATTAGTCGCGGCGGGTTCCGTGGCGATATTCTATCAGTTGGTAGGCGGTTGTATTCTGGCGGGGGTTGAGGTTTAATTTTGTTTTTATCCGGTTGTGGTCGACTTTTTCGTAGGGATGGGAGCTTCGCAGTATTTCCCAGGCCGGAGCTGATAATCTCTGGTAAACTTCCACTTCTGCTGGCAAACGCCGGAAATTATTGACCTCTGTTTCCAGATCCACCCGCTCAAGCCAACCGTCAACGCGATTTTCGGCGTCAAAAGAATAATTCAACCGCTCCCGGTTCATAATACTTTTTTTCACCCTGACATCTTCGGCAACACCCAGTGGAATCTCAGCTTTTTCCCCTAACGAGGTAAACTTCATCCTGTTTTCACCAAGTCTTAAATACTCACCGTCTTTAGTTTGCCGGGAGAGATATATTTTGCCAGCCGGCAGAGCCACTGCCTCTTTTCCGTCAGCCGGCTCATTTTTAAAACTAAAATAACGGACAACTTTATCCGCCGGGCCGTTTTGGCCGACGCGGTAAATATTTTTTGATTCGAATTTATCCCTGACAAAATTAATTTTCTTTCTTGTCCCGGGCCGCAGATTATGACTGCCGCTTACACTTAGCAACTGATATTCAGCCCGCTGGCTGGTTTCAACCTTCGCAGCCGGTTCCTCTTCCGGGGCCATCATGGCCCTGGCGCTATACATCATTTTACTTCTGTCCGAGCCCACCTGGTTTCTCCTGGCCGGAGTACCCCGGCGTCTTTTTTCTT
This sequence comes from uncultured bacterium, assembly GCA_964440635.1. GTDB lineage: Bacteria > T1Sed10-126 > T1Sed10-126 > T1Sed10-126 > T1Sed10-126 > CAYTSZ01. The sequence continues at coordinate 7,591 of CAYTSZ010000008.1, read as the reverse complement.
CCCAGTTGCGGATCACCGCGGACAGTTCATCAAGCAGGTTAACCTGACCCATCAACAGATTTATCTTTGTGTTTTTAAACTGAAGTTTCGAATTATTGGCGATTTCAATCTCACCCCGTAAATCCAGCTCATTTTCGGCGGCATTCAAACGCCCTCTGTAAATTGCGCGCCAGTCCAGACCGGTCATAAAATACGCCGACTCCACTTTTATCGCCGTTGATTTTTTTGCTTCCAGCTCCCAGATCGCCACACTGTTGGTTCCCGCCGGATAAGAAATTTCTTTTTTGATTATCCCATCTTCACTCCCCACAACCCGAAGTTGAACCGATGTCGGATCGACTTCGGCGGCGTTCCAGTCGAAATAAAGCCGGTTGATTCCTTTGGCCAGAGTCAAGCTGCGAGATTCACGAACATACGTCAGATCAGCCGCCTCATAGACGGTAAGTTCAACCGAATCAAGCCGCGCCGGCAAAGAAAGATCAACCCGGGCATCCAGCGGTAAAGTTAAAGCAAAAAATAAAATCACAAACAGACATACCTTATTAATCATTTTCATCATCGCCCACCCCGCCTGTTTTTTTCCCGATACTCGAAGAGTAATATTTCCTCACTGCCCGGGCTGATTTTAAATTCAAACTCTATCTCCCGGTTATTTATTTTTCTAAAATCATGGCTGGCCGAATCCATCTCCCATTCTTCGGGCATAGGTTCAATAATCCGCAAAGTGACCGTTTCTCCGCCAAAATTTTCCACGTTAAATAACACGGCCCGCTCGAGATCATAAAGCTCAATCTCTCCATCATCGTTGCGCCGTACATTTAAACGCCGTTTGTTTTTCAAACTCCGCTTCAACTTAACATTACGATTGTCCCCAACATATATAGAAACAGTATCCCCTACCGGAGCATACTGGATTTGATCTTCACCGATAAATGTTTCACGTTTGTTTTCTCCCTGATAGAGTCTTATTTTGCCACCGGACAACGGCCGGGTTCCAAGCCGGTATTTGGGACTGTTGGCCAGCTCATAATAAACGGGAAGCTCGGTTTCCTTACGCCGAGTGTTAATTGAAAACTTCCTGCCATCATAAACTGCCACTTTCTTGAAAGGAACTTCCCTGACCCGGTAAACAGAAAATCGTTTGCTTTCCCCGTTCTGCCAGTCACGCCGGAGTTTGTTACCATATCCCAGTTTCAACATCGCATTGTTGAAATCCTGACCGGAATTATTAAACAGCACCTGTTCTTCTCGTATTTTAAGCTGATCCTCATCCTCATTCACAAGACCGTTATAGGTCACTTCGCGCCGAATATTTTTCAGATGATAAATAATATAGCCAACCATCTGCCCGGATTTATCACTGGATATATTCCAGGTAAGTTTATTTTGATCGGAAGAATAAGTGGTGGAAATCAGTTCAAACGATTCGGAAGGCTCCGATATATTCAACCGGATGGAATCACGATCAAGGTTTACTCCCTGCCAGCTAAAATTAACCGGGTTTATTCCTTTTTGCAGGGGTATAACGTGTTTTTCAACAATCATAGGCCGAGACGATTCATCCAGGTTAACCAGGATATCCTCGCGCTCGCGCAAAGCCGAAAAATTAACCTGGGCCAGCAAAACAGATGGCACCATTACAACCGCCAGCACAAACAATAAAAACTTCTTCATTCTTATCCCCACTTTAATTTTATACTGAAGTTATGGACAGGGGTTATCAATGTCGCAAAGTTATCCTACAGTCCAAATCGTTCCTGAAGCCCGGGGGGAATACTACCGTTCCCGGCCGCACGTTGATTTTCTTGCGCGATTTCGGCGACCACTGACTCATCAGTCGCTGACTCATCAGTTTCTTTTGCCTCGGAATTTTCCTCCACCGCGGGGGTTTCAACTGTTTCGGCGGGCTGGTTGTTTTCCTGAACGCTGTCAAAAATCTTCAAATATTCCTCGAAATAATTACGGACCTGTTCAAAAATAGCGGCGATCTCTTCCTGCATCTCACCGTCGGAACCGGCGAGCTCCTGACGGGCGTTTTCAAAACCTTCATCGGCGCCGCCCTTTAGTTTGTCTATAAAATCAGCCAGGGTTTTTTCGCCTTCATCGGCGCCTTCAGCTTCCCCGCTCCCCTTCATAAATCCCTGCATAAATTTCTGGGCGAAAGCAATCAGATTTTTAGCCGTGCCTTCAGCACCGGCACCAAAACCCACATTTCCCGCCTGAGACCCAGAGGGTTCTACATTCTGAAAGGAAGATTCAATTGAAAGCCGAACATTTGTTTCAATAACCATCCGGGCTGTTTTCTCGTGAACCCCCATCTCCACGCTGTTGGAAAGATCAAGGGTCACACCGGTGTAACCGTTCTCACTTTTTTCCTGATAGGAAGCGCTCAACTGCTGCTGCAAGGAATATTTTGTAGAGGTGCTTGTTTCTTTATTTTGAACCTGCGCTCCAGTTTCGGCGGGACTGTTAATCTGATTACTAAGTGCATTTATTTCTGAAAGCATAATCTCTCACTCCAAGATTGGTTTTTTAGTAGCCTACTTGTAAAATCGGCAGGTAGAACTAATAAGTTTAGAGAAAGTTGCCGATAAAACTGTATGAAGAGTCTCATAAGACTGTTAATATTTAAAAATGTAAAAAATCACTATCACACTAACCGGAGTTGATTGTTTTGGAAAACAAAACTATCGCCACATTACTTTTTATAACTGCATTTACCCTGACGGGCTGCGCTGGTTATGAACCGAAGACCGAAACCAGCATGGAAAGCCCGAAAGTTGAGATGAGCACCGAAGAGATCCAACCCGCAGAACAGGAAAAACCTGCCGTGGAGGCTGCCATCGAAGAGAAAAAAGAAACCAAAACGGAGGCAACACAAACTGCAAAAAGCGAAAATAGAACACAGACAAAAAGTACAGCTCTGGTTGAAGAAGCAAACGAGATTAAAAATGTTGCAGCCAGCGCAAACGGCGGGAATGTAATACTGACTGTAGAAAGCCAAATACTTTTTGACAAACTGAGTGCAGATATAAAAAGAAGCGCCCATCCCACGCTTGACGAAATAGCAAAATTACTTCTCAACTACCCCGAGCAGATGGTCCTAGTCTGCGGGCACACTGATACATTGCCCACCCGAACAGAACGGTTCCCCTCAAACTGGGATCTTTCAGCTCAACGGGCCGTTAACGTTGTGAAATATATATCCAACTTACCCGAACTGGATAAATCCCGCCTGGTGGCTGCCGGGTTCGGAGAATATCATCCGGTGGCTCCTAACGACACTCCGGAAAACCGGGCTAAAAATCGGCGGGTAGAGATTATTATTCTTCCGGCCGGACTTGAACATCAACAAATTCAGATCGACTACTGATAGAAACTATAGTGGGCTCCATTAATTGGCCCGATCTGGTCGCTCAGCGCAGCCAGCAGGCAATGACCCGCAAACACAACGGCGAACTTTATTACTACGCTTTTCAAACCTGGAACCGGCTGGCCGACTTTGAGGGGCAAATAAAACTTTCCGCTGAAATGAAAAATTTATTTTTCGGGTTGGGGAGCAAACCCCGGGCCGAAAAACTTCTCGCTTCCGGTGAAAACCAGCGTTTATACGAACCGGATCCCCACAGGCTGAGTATCTTTCTTGACCGCTACGGCGGGGAACTGATAAAAAAGAACTGGAAGCTGGGCTGCGGACTCTGGTTTGATAAAGATTTCTTTGCTGAACCTCTCAAAACTGCCGCACATCCCTACCTGCGCAAACAATATCAGCCGCTTCCGGCTTTGATGGAAAAATGGTCCGGCACTCACCGGCTGCCCGAGCAACTTCTTATCTGCCAGACAGGGGCACTTTTTTACCGGGATGTAATGGACGCCCTGGATGAAGCAAAAGTTGATGTTTTCCCTTTTAACGTCGCCCACTGGCAAACAGATGCCTTAAAAAAGATGTTCGAACCCCGGGCCGGGGATAAGTTTTTTAGTATAAACCTGATAGAAGGGCTGCCCCGGCTGGTGAATCTGACGGAACTTAATTATATCTGCTGGGAAATTGATCCGGCCACCAGCCCCTATCAACAGATATCAGAACAGGTGGCCCAAAACACCCATGTATACAGCTATAGAAAAAATAATCTGCCGCTTTTAAAAACCGCCGGTTACACAAACAGCCATTACCTCCCTCTGGCCGCCAATCCTGAACTGCGCCGGCCCCTTCCGGAGGACAAAATAGAGGAAAAATATCGGGCAAAAATAAGTTTTGTCGGGAGTTCCTTAAAAGCCAATGCCGATCGCCTCCTGAACCTCGTTATGCGCTGGGTAAACAAACAGCGGTCAGCGGGAAAAAATGGTGACTGGTCAAATTTTCAGCAGACTTTAAATCGCTGGATCACCCAGTTTCCCGACTGGCGCGAAAACACACTGCAATTAATAGAAAACAAGTTGAGACAATTTAATATCCCGTTTCAGCAAATCATAGAAGGCGAACCGCTTTCCCTCTCCATGGCAATCGCCGAATATAGAGGCCACAGAAAACGAATTGATGTTATCCGGACCATCGGGAAACATTTTCCGATCAAAGTCTGGGGGGATGACGGCTGGATGGGGCAGACAGGCGCTCAAGGCGAATACTGCGGGGCGGCCAGACACGAAGACGAACTGACCAGTATCTACAACGGCTCGCAGATAAACCTGGATGTCGGCAGAATCTATCAGCCGGAGATAATCACAATGCGCGTCTTTGATGTAATGGCATGCGGAGGGGTTGTGCTGAGCGAAGAACACAAAAACATCCGGGAGTTGTTTCAGCCGGACGAAGACTGCGTTTTGTTCCAAAAAAAGGAAGACCTGCTTGAGACAATAACCCGGCTGCTTGAAAATCCTGACCGGCGCAAAAAAATAGGGGATAATGCCCGAGAAAAAATATTAACTTCCCATACAATTAAACATCGTCTGCGCGAAATGAACCTACTCCCAGAATAAAACCCGGCCGGGAGGTTCAGGAAAAAATCGACGCTGGAGATAAACAGCCAGCAAACCACCGGCGACCCCGAGCAGCCAGCCCAGAAGTATATCCCCGGGGTAGTGTATCCCGGAAAAAACTCGGGCCAGACCAACCATTATCGTCAGAAAAGAAACAAAAACACCAGTTTTAAAATTACCGGCCGCAAAAAGACAGACAACAAACACAGCAGTGGCCGTAGCATGATTGCTGGGCAACCCGGCCCCACCCTCGTGTTGAATCAACGGTTCAAAAAGAGCACTCTCAAACGGGCGGGGTCTGTTGATAAGAGCACGCAAGAGATAGCTCACCGGCACCGTAATCGCCATCCCCAGCGTAATCGAAGCGGCAGAACTCCACCAGCGCATACTGCGCCCCAGCAGCCAGAGCAGCCAGAAAAACACCAGCAGCAAAATAAAAAAAGGCTCGCTGTACAAAGCCAGAGTTTTCCACAACCAGGCAAGTCCAATATTCTGACTCAAAAAAGCAATACTCTCAGCATTAATCATAATATAACTCCCCAAAAACATAGTTTATAAAACCAGTTTATCATTCAAGTTCGTAGTTTACAGTTAAAATCAAAACCAAAAGTCAAACCCTGTTTTACCACAGAGGTCACGGAGGTTCACAGAGTTAAAATCAAACCCCTGAAACCTTTTCTTGACAGGATTTACAGGATTAACTGGATAACTTCAAAACCAGAAACTCCAAACCATTTAGTTTTTTTGAGCGCTGTTTTAACAATCAACAAAAAAACAATTCAAACAAGCATCTGTATTGATTTTGATTTACATCCTGTCCATCCTGTTAATCCTGTCCAAATAGCCGTTGACGTTGATTTCGTAGTTTCCCCTTGTTTGCTTTTACCTCCGTGTCCTCTGTGTTAAACCTGCCTTTGAATTTGATGTTGAAGTCCCCCCTCTTAAAATATTTTGTCGTTCCTCTGTGTCCCTCTGTGACCTCTGTGGTAAAAAGTAGTTGACGTTGAATTTGCCGTTTCTCCCTGTCCCCTTGTCCGCTTCATTCTCCCTCGCCAACTCCGCCTTTCTTCGTTATAATTGTTTTTAATCCAAATATAAATACCGGGAGATAATATGTTAGAAATAGATCTCGACAAATACAATGAAAACGATATCGAAAAATTAATTTCGGGTTTAATTATACCAAGACCCGTTGTACTGGTAACAACCAGTTCCCCCGCTGGTGTGCTCAACTGTGCCCCTTTCTGTTTTCTCCAGGTTGTCTGCTGGAAACCACCGCTGGTCAGTCTCTCCATAACCAGCCGCTACAGCGGACGAAAAGACACCCTCAGAAATATTCTGCTGGGAAACGAATTCGTTATTAACGTCGCCCAACCGGTGCATCTGGAAAAAATCGAACTGGCCGCCGAAGATTATCCGCCGGAAATAAGCGAAGTGGAAGAACTCAAGTTGAAGACCGCCGAAAGCTCCAGAGTATCAGTCGCCGGTCTGGACGGTTTCCCCGTCCGGCTGGAATGCAAACTTCGCGACCAGCTTTCTGTTGCCAACGGCGAGGCCAATATAATTTTCGGGGAAATAATGGCCGCCCATCTGAAAAACGATATCCTGGATGGAGATAAAAAACCACGCCCGGAGAAAATAAATCCGCTTTTCAGAACGGGCCAGGATCTTTACTCCCGCCTGGGAGCGACTATAGATCTCTCTTAAAAACTCAGATCTCCGTAATCATTTCCCTCTTTAACCTTTTTCTGCTTTTCGTCTTTTTTCTCTTCAACTTCCTCTGAAGCCGCCTCGACTTTATCTTTTTCTTGTTCAAAAAGTGAGCGGGGAGGTTCCACCTCAAGCGCCTGAAGAAATTCTGCTATTTCTTCCGGGCTGTATTTTTCTTCTTTCAATCTCTTTTTGATTTTCTTCGGAAGATACCAGGCCATATCCACCACGCCGGTATCCCCTTCGATTTCCATCTTCATATACTTATTAACCATAGCCACATAGGAATAAATATCATCCTCTTCGAAAGCAAGATCATTATTCTCTATAAACCCCTTCAAAACCTTCAGATGATACTCGTTTTGAACGATGGGATTGGTCACATATTTTTTTGATTTATTACCCTTGTAATCCTTAATCTGCTTCCATTTGTCATCATCGGCGCTCCCGCTCAAAGTTCCACCGTAAGCCTTGGTTTCAATCACAAACAGCCCGGCCGGCGTCACCACTACATGATCGTTCTGAGCCGAAGTGCTCCCATCATGAACATCAAGGTCGTTCAAGATATAACAGTTATCCGGCAATCCTTCTCTTAAAATTTTTGTCACAAATTCCTCGCCTGAACGGCCTCCTTTTATCCGTTTCATATCCTGTTTGTTTTCCTTCGTTTTTAAATAATGACTGACGGCAAAGAAAAGCAACACAATTCCAAAAATCAACCAGCCTATCTGTCCGCTTTGCAAATAATAAATTCCCCCACCCGCGGTTACCAGACTACCGACACCCAGTTCCACATAAATAAGATTGCCGAGAATCGAACTTTCCTTGTCCAGGGAATCTTCCCATTCAGTAAGCGTATTATCCGAGGTTAAAACTTCAGCCATAAACCATCACTCTTTCATGT
>CAYTSZ010000007.1:0-22246 GCA_964440635.1 uncultured bacterium | reverse complement strand
CCGTCCGACACTCAATAATTTTAAGAAGGTTTATTACCCATCTGTGGGCCAATACTTTTGATGAGAAGGTCCCACTTGTAATCCGTGAAGAATTAATTAACCTTAATCTAAATAACACCCTAAATATTTTTCAGGGGGTATTTGTGATGGTAGAAAAAATTGATACAAACAGATACATGATCCCTAAAGCCGGGGATATGAAAGTGGATGTAACTCTCTATCTGAATGAGGAACTTAATAAACAACTCGAAAAACAGGCTGTGAAACAGTTCTCCGATGCGGCCTCGCTCAAGGGGGTTGTTGATGTTCTTGGTATGCCGGATGCTCACACCGGATTTGGTATCCCGATTGGTGGGGTGCTTGTTATGAATGCAGAGGAAGGATTGGTTTCTGCCGGTGCTGTGGGGATGGATATCAACTGCGGGGTTCGGCTTCTTACCACCCCCCTTTTTGATGGAGAAGTTGATGACAGGGATATATTTAAACTGGCGCAGATGATTGCACGTAAAATCCCCACCGGTATAGGAAAAAGCAGTCGCCATCAGAAAAAATTAAAACCTCACCTGGAGGAAATATTTTTAAATGGTGTAGCCGCCCTTGAAGAAACAGAATTTGTTAATCACGGTGACCTTGAACGTTTACAGGACGGTGGGTGTTTTTTGGGCGCAAATTTGGAGGCGATAACCACCGCCTCACGGCAACGAGCCGATCAACTTTCTACCCTGGGTGGCGGAAATCATTTCATAGAAATTGATCGGGTGGATGAACTTTTTGAAACCCAAACAGCCCGATCTTATGGTCTGGAATCCAGACAGATTGTTATTCAGATTCACACCGGTAGCCGGGGGTTTGGCCATCAGACCTGTGTTGATTATTCAGATATTATGAAGGCAGAGTCAGACAGGCTGGGTGTGAGTTTTCCTACCAAAGGACTGGCTGCAGCTCCACTGGAAAGTGATGTCGGTCGTGATTACCTCGCAGCAATGGCAGCAGCGGCCAATTTTGCCTATACCAACCGCCAGATTCTTACCTATGATGTGCGCGAAGTTTTTGAAGAGTTTGCTGCGCAGAGATTTGGTAAAACAAAACTGGATATTGTACATGACATTTCCCATAATCTTGCGCGCCGGGAAAAAATAGATTCCAGGGAACTGCTGATTCATCGTAAGGGAGCTGTTCGTGCTCTGCCCGCCGGCCACCCCGATAGTCCCGAGCATTATTCTGATATTGCGCCACCCATTTTAATACCGGGAAACATGGGGACCAATTCTTACGTTTTGCGGGCCGGAAAAAATGTGAAGGAAACCTACTACTCCGTGAACCATGGAGCCGGGCGCAGCATGTCGCGCACCCGGGCGAAAAAACAAATATCTCCGGAGAGTTTAAGGGAAACAATGGGAAAAATCCCCATTTATGGGGCAAAGGTGGGACAGGTCCTCGATGAAGCGCCCCAGGCCTATAAAAATATAGACCGGGTAGTTGAAACCCTCACAGATATAGAGATAACAGCAAAAGTGGCCCGCCTTACTCCCCTCGCGGTAATCAAAGGGAACTGAATCTCAGGTATGAGAGGAACTAATCGCTGTTTTTAGCCGGTTAGCTCTGTGAGGGGAACTTTTGTCCTGACTTCTGCTCCAAGGGTTAGTTTTGAGAGATAAAAAGAACCGCTTACTGCTTCCGGGAAGGTGTGTCTTTCCATGTCGGCTGCAATAAATCCCAGTTCGCATTTTTTAATTTCCACCGGATGTGGCCTGCTGTAATGGGCTGATAATTTCATTCGCTTTACATCACGCAGGGATGCGCTGTGGTAAGCAAAAGTGCGGTTTAAAATAAAGCGCCGGTAGCTTTCCTGATCATCAAAAATATCCAGTAATTCGCCGCCAAGCCCGGTTTGGGATTCTATTTTGCAGCGCAGGTTGGCTGCTCCCCTGCCCTCTATATTCCAGTTGAAAACTCCGCCTGGCTGGGCCCTGGTTGGGAAATCAGTATTAACTTGTAAGACTGGCACCCCCGCCAGTAGTTTTAAAAGTGTGCTTTGAAAACCGGGACAGTAAAACCGGGCCAGATATGTACTTGCCTGATTATGTCGATCAAAAATATAAAAGCGAAGAATGGAGAGGGGGAATTTGAATTTGGGCCACGGCAGAAGCTGGCTGAAAGTAGCTTTGCTTTTGAGAAAAATCAACGAGAAAAACCCCCATTTTTTTCCTCGAAAATGACGCGTGTCCGCCCGGGTTCCCGGAGGCAGAAGACGCTCCACCTCACTGTGTTCAATGGCAAAATTAAGGTAAATACAATCCCGGTATTCAGCGTTCCATTTTTTCAAGAATATTTCTCCTTGTGTATAGTCTGTTCTCTGGAAACGATATTACCTTAAACCCCCAATCAAATAAACCCCCTCCTGAGAGTTTAACAGAATCCCGACGCTCTCGGTAAACCATAAAGTCTGTGAGGCGAAATTCTCCAGATTGGATAGAAAACTCCCTTGAGTTGATGGATTACCACGTCAAGCGTAGCAATGACGCCGATGGGCTTTTTTTATGCCCAAATTACCACCAACCGGGTAATTTTTCCTTACCGATTTTTAGATTGCCACTTTCCGGGTTTTTAGTTTGCCATAAACACACAAAAAAACTGCTGCGTATTTGTTGTTTAATTTATCCCTTTAAATATTTTGATTTTCCACTGTGCCCTCTGTGTTAAACCTGCCTTCGATGTTGAAGTTTCCATCCTAAAATGTTTTGAATTCCTCTGTGTCCCTTTGTGACCTCTGTGGTAAAATTGTTTTGACTTGTGGTTTTGATTTCAACTATGAGCCATGAACTATAAACTATAAACTATAAACTATGGTTTACCGGTTTTGCCGAAAAGCCAGCAGTTCTTGTCTTTTTGTTTCTATCAGTTATTATTAAACAGTTTATATATTTCTTAGCCGGAGGTTACTTATGCTTGAACCAGCAAAGGTAAGTGATGTTGGGGTAGGTTTGCGAGTTGGCGTTAAAGAGCTGCTGCAGGGTTCTTCACAACTGCAAGATGTGCTTGAAGCCTCCCTGAACGATGGTGTCAATCTGATCGACATAGTTAACACCATAGGAATCGGCCGGGTGGAAAAAAGAGTCAATAAAGCTCTTCGTGAACTGGAATGTCGGGACCAACTTTTCATCATCACCAAGGGAGGAGTCCGGTGGGACTCCAATGGCCGGATGTGCCCGGATGGTGACCCCGATAACATTCAAAAAAGTGTCCGGGATAGTTTGCAGTTGCTCGGAGTGGATACCATCGACTGTTATCAGATTTACTGGCCGGATGAAGAAATACCTTTTGCTGAAACCATGGCTGCATTAAAAGAACTTAAAAAAGAAGGTTCAATCCGGTATACCGGTGTAACAAATTTTTCGGTAGATCAGATCGAAAAAGCCTCCGAAGGTGGTCCGGTGGATTTTGTCCAGTTTCCCTACAGCCTTTTTCAACGACAGGCAGAAAAAACATTGATGCCCTATTGTAATAAAAAGGGCATAGATACCTTCGCCTACGGAGTCCTTTGCCGGGGATTGTTAACTGATGATTTTTTAGAAAAAGGTGCCCTTGAATTTGATACCATGCAAAGTAGCCTCGCCCATGTAAAAGAAAACTTTCCGCTTTATCGCAAAGCGGTCGATAAGATTTCAGGTTATCTTGAAAAAGAGAATATAAACCAGCCACTTGCCTCTTCGTTGATTGCCTGGACTCTTTCCCATCCCAGCATATCTCATTCTCTGGTAGTTGCCCACAATATTGAGCAGGTTGATGTTATAGCCAGTGCCCTTAAGGTCAATTTGAGTTCCGAGCAAGCCGATAAAATCACTTATATTGTTCAGGATATTATTGGTGAGAATCTGGAAAAAGATTTCATCACCCCACCTCATTCCTGACCTTTTTATCGTTCATATTTTTTACTGCAAAAAGTTGGTTGATTTTATCCTCTTAATGCGTTGGATGAGATATCAACCGAGCCGGAACTTTCGGAGGACTACAGTCGGGGTTTTGAATCGGCGCTTGACCGAGATAAGCAAAAACCCGATTCAGATGTCGGTCAAAAGCTGGTGGGTAGAAAATTCAGTTGTCCGGGCAGCTATCTTTTGCCATTGTGCGGTCTGTAATTCGTAAAATTGTCCCGCCCGGCTCCCAAAAAGGTCGCGGCTTGTGTTCTGGAGCAGTTTGTTGCAGAACTCTATGCGATCTACAGGGCTGTTTTTCGCCAGAAACCATGGTGTCTTCTGTAATTCCTCCGGCCAGCTTTTTTCGTTCCAGAAAACGCTTCCGTGCTGAAGTACACCGCCGCCGCTGCGGGTCTGGGCTGTAGCCAGCCATTTACGCCCCTGCTCCACCGGCTCGTGGCGGCCCGGAGTTGCCAGACAATTTTCGGCGAAACTGTTCCCTTTCCCCCGCCTGTTTTCCTCAATTAAATCCAGTTGCTTTGCGGTTTTAGTGAAAATGTCCCGCACAATTGTATAGAAATCCATGATCGATTTTTTGCTTAGTCTGTGGGATTCAGGTAAAACAAGTGAAAAAGTTATATCCCCCGCATGCATCAGATATCCTCCGCCGGTGGGTCTTATAACAGTGGGGAATCTCCCTGCCAGTTTTTTTAGTTTTTTTGGTGGCCGGAATTTCTGCCTGTAACCGATACTGAGTGTTGGTTTTTCCCAACTGTAAAGACGAAAAACGGGGCGGGGGTGATTTTTAAGTAGCCAGTGGTCCACCGCCATGTTCAATTCCCCCGATAGGGGCGGATGTATTATTAGATTCCAGGCGGGCGGTAGCATAATTTCGGTTTGCGGGCAGCTTTTGTTTCGTCCGGACGTGATATAAGAGTGGTTTCGGGATAGCAGTCAAATGCTCCCGGATTTTCCTTTGCTTCTTCAGTTATTTTTTTGAAAATCTCAATAACATAATCCAGCTCTTCCAGCGTCAGATTTTCCGTCGGTTCAATCATCAGTGCTTCCGGAACCACCAGCGGAAAATATACGGTTGGTGGGTGAATATCATAATCGATCAGTCTTTTTGCAAAATCACTTGCCGCAATAGGAAGATTTTCACAGGAAACCACAAATTCATGCTGGCAGGGCAAAGGATAAGCAGGTTTCAACTCCCGGGGCATATTATCCGCCAGGTAATTTGCAGCCAGCACAGCATCCCGGCTCACACTCGCCAGCCCCTCATCTCCCATTCTGAGGATATATACCAGGGCCCGGACAATCACCCCCAGATTACCGTAATAACTGCGCACCCGGCCGATAGACTCCGCACAGTCGCTATCGAAACACCAGCCCCCGTCTGTTTTGTTTAACCGGGGATATGGTCGAAAAGCAGCCAGTTCTTCGCTGAAAGCAACCGGTCCTGAACCCGGCCCCCCGCTTCCATGCGGCGCGGCAAAAGTTTTATGCAAATTAAGATGAACGGCGTCAAAACCCATCCTGCCGGGACGGATCCTTCCAACCAGGGCATTTAAATTGGCCCCGTCGTAATAAAGTTTTGCCCCGCAGTCGTGGACTATGTCCTTTATTTCCAAAATATCTTTTTCAAACAGTCCCAGTGTGTTTGGGTTGGTCAGCATCAGCGCCGCTGTTTTATTGCTGCATTTATTCTTTAAATCCTCAAGATCAACTCGCCCCTGCTGGTTGGAATTAACCTCTACCGTTTTAAAACCGGCCAGCGCAGCACTGGCCGGATTAGTACCGTGGGCACTGTCGGGAACCAGAACTTCCCGCCTTTCACTATCACCTTTGTTTTTGAAATATTTTCCGATTGAGCGCAGCGCAACCCACTCCCCGTGTGCCCCGGCCGCTGGCAGCAGGGAAACAAAGGGCAGGCCGGTTAGCCGGGCAAAATGTTCGTGCGCTTCGCCCAGCAGCCCCAGCCAGCCTTCTTTCTGGTTTTCTGGCTGGCGGGGGTGGGTATTTGTAAATCCTGGCAGAGCGGCTATTTTTTCGGAAATCAAAGGATTGTATTTCATTGTGCAGGAACCCAGCAGATAAGGGCCGCTGTTAACTCCGAAAGAGTTGTTGGCCAGCGCCTGACAGTGGCGCACCAATCGGGGTTCGGATACCTCCGGTAAGCCGGGAGCTGTTTCTCTGAAAAGGTCGCTTTCTAAATTATCGGGTCTGGAATATTCCTTTTCACTTTCCGCCGCGGATTTTGATAATTCGAAGATTAACGGAAGCTGCCTGTCATTTGACAATTTTATCCACCTCATCAGCGAACCGTGCGATTTCTTTTTCACTGCGTCTTTCGGTTGCCGCGCAGATATAATAATCACCGGAAAAATAACCGCCCATGATCCCCGCTTGTTCGAGTCTTTTATTGAAATCTTCCGGTTTTTCTTCGATCTTAACGGCCAGCTCATTGAAAATTGGTTCTCCGGCTATATCAAATCCGCGTTTTTGAAATTCTTCTTTGAGCAGTTGCCCGTTTTCATAATTTTTGAATGCTTTTTGTCTGATACCGCTCCGGCCTGAGTGGGCCAGGGAGACTGCTGCCCCAAGGGCTAAAAGGGCGTGATTGGTGCAGATGTTTGAGGTGGCGCGCTGGCGTCTTATATGCTGTTCACGGGTCTGGAGAGTGAGCACGAAACATCTTTTGCCCCTGCGGTCAGTTGTTTCTCCAACCAGCCGGCCGGGCATTTTGCGCATGAATTTTTTGCGGGCGGAAAAAATACCCAGTTGAGGTCCGCCGCCATTCAGTGGCAGTCCCAGTGGCTGGCCTTCCCCGACCGCTACATCCCAGCCAAGCTCTCCGGGTGGTGTGAGGAGACCCAGAGAGAGGGGATTAATTGCGGTGATTCCCACCGTCTTGTTATCCGGTTTTTTTTCTTCCCAGCCGTTCACTTCGTCCGCGCAGCCAAACCGGTTTGGATAGGCCATGCAAACCGCGGCAGGGGGCTTATTTCCCCAGTTTTCAGGAAAAAGCGCCCTGCTGTTTTCTGTCGGCAGGGCAACCAGTTCCCAGCCCAGAGGATCACCGTAAGTATGTAGAACTTCTATCCATTCTTCGTAAATATTAGGGCTGTAATATACAAGCTGTCTGCGGGTCTGATTGACCGCCATCATCACTGCCTCCGCAAAAGCGGTTGCCCCGTCGTACATTGAAGCATTGGTCAGCGGCAGAGCTGTCAATTCAGAAATCATGCTCTGGAACTCAAACATTAACTGTAGTGTCCCCTGGTTCATCTCGGGCTGATAAGGAGTATATGAGGTTAAAAACTCATCGCGGCCCAGCATGTTTTCAACCACGGCGGGGACATAATGATCATAAACTCCCCCGCCCAGGAAACAGATCAGGTCATCAGTTGATATATTTTTTTGGGAAAGAGCCTGGAACTGTTTCAATACTTCTTCTTCGGAAAAACCGTCCACTTCTGGCTGAAATTCATTCTGAAGTTCAGCGGGTATAGATTTTTGCAGACCGGAAAAATTTTCCAGACCAAGACGCTTTAGAATAAGAGCGCGGTCTTCAGCGCTCAGGGCAAGATAAGGTGCTTCGAGGGCCCAATTGTTCATCTACTGGTTTTCAAGAAACTCAGAATATTCACTCGCGTCCATCAAACGGTCGGTATCCCCGTTGATTTCAAGGCAAACCAGCCGCCCGCTTTCATAAGGCTCGTCATTTACCTTTTCAGGGTTATCTTCCAGTTCTTCATTAATTTCAATAATTTCTCCATCAACAGGCCCATAAACATCCGAAACTGCTTTCATTGATTCTATAACCATAAAAGCCTGGCCTTCTTTAACAGAATCGCCGGCCTCTGGCATTTCTACAAAAACAACATCCCCCAGTTGCTGCTGGGCGTGGTCGGTAATCCCCACCCAGCCACTATTTTCGTCCAGCCACTCGTGTTTCTCAGTATAAAGTAAATTATCGGGAATTTGTTCGCTCATTCAAAATCACTCCAGTAAGAATTTCAATGGTCAAATGTAAAGTCAACAACCACCGGCCCCGACAGTCAACAAATCAACCACTCTCAATTGACTTACCAATAAATAAATATCGATATATAATAAAACACTTAGATAATTATCGAAGTGTTTTACCAAATAAACTAAGGAGTGAGAATTATGTCTATTGAACCTCTACCCGTTGGAATGGAAGAAAGTGAATATCGCGCGTCCCGGTTGCACTTAATTTTAGGGAGCCTGATTCGCTATCGTATCTACAAGTTGATCGGAGAAGATTATGGTATAGACTCAAGCGAATTAGCCAAAAGACTGGAAAGAGAGCTTCCCACCATTTCATATCACATAGATAAATTAAAAGAACTGGATTTGATTAACACAAAAAAATCCGGTAAAAAAAGTCAGCATTATATAAAAAGAGAAGACATCTATTATCAAACTCTGGCCATAGAAAAAATCTTCGACCGCTAAAATAACACTTAGACACTTCGAAAATTTTCTAAATGTCTAAGTGATGTCTGAGTGTTTTTTTATATGAATGGTGGGGGGGTTATTCTGGCTGTTTGTTCTTGGTTGCCGGTTTTTACTTTTACTGTTTGGTCTGGTTTTAAGCTGGGATTTAATAAAGCCAGGGCGGCTGCTTTGTTCAGGGAGGGGCAGAAACTGGCGGATGTTATTTTCCCTACTGTGCCGTCGGTGGTGTCTGTTACCTCTGCTCCCGGTCGGGGGCTGCGGCGGGAGTTAAATATTAAGCCCTGGCTTTTTTGTTTTGGGCCGCCCCGGTTTATTTTTTCAAGAGCACTTCGGCCCTTGAATTCATGTTCCCAGTCGATGAAAGTTTCCAGTCCGGCGCTTATGGGATCTATTTGGTCGTTTAATTCGTGTCCGTGCAGTGGATAGCCTTTTTCTAACCGCAGGCTATCTCTGGCCCCCAGCCCGCAGAAAGTTATGTTGTTTTTCAGTAAATTCTTGAAAACTTTTTTTCCCTCTTCGATATTCAGCCAGGCTTCACCGCCCGCCTCCCCGCTGTAACCCGTGGTGGCCAACATTCCATTGTTATTCCAGTTTGCTCTGAACAGTTTTTCCGGTAGATCCAGTTTTAATTCATCAAAAATGTCCGGCGCCTCGGGGCCCTGGATTGCCAGCAGGACGGTCTGGGCGCTCATGTCGGTTATATCCAGGCCGGATAGATTATCCACCAGCCAGTTGTAAACTTTTGTGCTGTTGGCGGCATTTACCACGCCCCATATCTCTTCGGTTGAGCGTTTGTAAAATATGTCATCGTCAAGGCTGAACCCCTTTTCATTGCAGATGAAACCATACAGCGCGTGGCCGGTGTCGGCTGCGGTGAGGTCCCGGGTGAACAGGCGGCTCATTTTTTCGTCGGCTTTTGGGCCGCGAATAATAAATCTTCCCATGTGAGAAAGATCAAAAAAACCTGTTTTCTTGCGAACTGTTTTGTGTTCGGCGATGATACTCCCCGTGTCACGGGGCATCTGCCAGCCGGCGAAATCCATCATTTTTGTTTCTTCAGGATATAAATCAGCAAGCGGCGAGCGTTTTAATGAGTCAGTCATAGAAATTCATCTCCATTAAAAATTAAAACAAATAAGCAAAAGGATAAGCGTCAGTAGCAATCAAGTCAATCTTTTTGCCATCTTAAAACAGGTGTTTTAAAAAATAGGATAGTCGTAATTTGATTCCCGGGGGTCGTTTTTTTTATCTTTTCGCCCGGCCAGCTTTCCGGTTCTGGTTCTTTTCAGCAATCTTTTATTCAGCATATTTTCTATACAGTCGAGTATTTCTGCAGGTCTCATCGCGGCCATTTTGCCATACAGTTCCAATCCCCCGTATTTGTTGAAAATATCTTCAGACTCCGAGCCGCTTAAAATCAGGGCCAGTCTCCTTTCTTTCATTTTATTGCCCAGTTTTTCAACCGCAAATAAAATAGTTTTTTCACTCTCAGTTAAACACTCCACCGCTGTTTTTCTCTCGCCATCACAGCAGTCACAGCAGATCCCCGGAGCCGGTTCGTATTCTTCACCGAAATAACGCAGGATATAACTGCGCCGGCAGTCCAGATTTATATCGGCGTAGGCAACCATTTTCCGGAGTCTGGCAAATTTTTCCCGCCTTCTTTTTTGCTGACTGCTTATCTGCTTATCAAGAGCGAGATAATCTTCGGCCAGGATTTTAAAATACTGTTTTTTATTGCGGTTCCCCAGGTTTTTTACCCAGCCCGCCGCCTCGAGTATACGTATTGCTATTTTTAATTTAGTTTCGTTTAACCGGGAGGATATTTGAAGCTGTTCAATATTGCAGTGAGCCGATCTTCCGACCGGGAGGGGATTTCCTTCGTCCCCCGGTGGGGACTGCCGGATCAAATCATACAGCCGGTATATTTCGTTTTCATCCAGGGTTTCGTTATTTATAAAGTAATGTTGCAACTGACGATCGTTGTTATTGAATAATAAAATACAGCGGGCCGGTTTGCCATCGCGTCCGGCCCGTCCCGCTTGCTGGTAATATGATTCAACTGTGTCTGGAATCCGGTAATGAATCACCAGCCGGATGTCGGGCTTGTCTATTCCCATCCCAAAAGCATTGGTGGCCACCATGATTTGAATTTCATCCTGTAAAAAATCTTTCTGAATCTGTTTTCTTTTTTCACGTTCCATTCCGGCATGATAATAAGCGCTGGTCAGTCCGATCTCTGTTTCAATCATCGAACAGATTTTTTCTGACTCACTTTGAGTTCCCACATAAACTATCCCACTTCCTCCGCTGAAATTTCGAAATATATGTTTCAGGTTTTTTTCTTTATCGTAATTTGTTTCAGTCTGGCGGACTTCAAAATAAAGATTGGGCCGGTTGAAACCCTGGACCATGATATCCATCGAACCGGCGGAAAGCTGCTGTTTGATGTCCTGCTGCACCCGGGGAGTTGCCGTGGCGGTTGTGGCCAGGATGACAGGTTCTCCCACTTTTTTCCAGGCAGCGGGGATATGCTGAAATGAGGGCCTGAAGTCATAACCCCATCTGGAAATACAATGAGCTTCGTCTACGGCCAGAAGATCAACCTGAAGACTGTCCAGGACTTCCTGAAAAACAGTGCTTTCAAGTCGCTCGGGGGCTATATAGACCAGATCATATTCGCCGCACTGCATACCGGATATTCTCTGCATCTGCTCTTCAGGCGTGAAACTGCTGTTGATTGAGGTTGCTGCGATACCGATTGAATTCAGGCTGTCCACCTGGTCCTTCATGAGAGAAATAAGCGGAGAGATAACCAGTGTCAACCCCCCGGTCAGCAGTGCGGGCAGTTGATAGCAAAGTGATTTTCCGCTGGCGGTGGGCATTACCAGCAGGGTGTGGTGGCCGGTCATTATATTTTTGATACTTTCCAACTGACCGGGTCGAAATGAATCCAGTTTAAATTTTTCTTTCAGAGCTTTTGTAACTTTCTCCCTGTCAAAAACCATTCCGGACGAACAGCGGTTTTTAGTTGCGGTATTCTTTGCATTTACCCGCATAAAATCGGAAAGCCATTCGGAAAACGCCCGGGCCAGTTCTGCCGGAGGTTTTTGTTCATTTTCCTCCAGAAAACCGGAAACTGCCTCCCGCATTTTTTCAGATCCCAGCCCGGTTTTCAACCGGGCCAGCTCGTAAAAAAACTCCTCATTGACCTTTTTTTCAGGGATAAGATCATCGCCTTGCTTATGGATTATTTTTGTTTGCTTAGTTCAATAATAGACGATTTAAATTTCAAGTTCAAGCTGAGGTGCTGAAGTGTTTTTCCTGAAAAACCTGTCATTGCTATTTTCCCCGGACCTCTCTAATTAAATATATAGTGGATGCCAAAATATATGCCGGAATAGTCATAATCATCATTCATATTAGCCAGCCAATCGAGCTGGAGCATAATTTTTTTACGTCCAAAGGCCAGTCCAGCCCCGTATAGCAGATCAGTTTCACTTTCTTCTGTGGTTTCAGTAGTTACGCCGGATCCGGTTTCTGTTTTAACGTCACCAAAGGCCACCCCGCCCATCCCGTAGAAACGGAGGAAATTATCGCTCCAGAGGGCAACCGGCCAAGAAGCTTTTCCGAGTATTGAAAGTCGGTGATCAAATTCTACTTTTGTTTCTTCTCCGTCCCCATCAAATTCAAATTTGAAATTGCTTGTGCCACCCAGTATGTAACCGGGAGTAAGCCGGGCTTCCAGACCAAAATAATCCCACTGCAATCCCCCCACAAACTGCATACCAGAAGTGCTGGAAATGTTGGAAGTGGCCGATTCATCGTCATAATCCAGGACCAGCCCCCCAAATCCAAAGTAAGACATATTTTCTCTCGGCCAGTTTCGTCCGGCAAACCGGCGCCGCGAGTTTAAAGCGGCCTCCGCGGGAAAAGAAATAACAAGTATCAAAAAAAGGAGAAAGAGGAATTTAATTCTAAACATTTCAATCACCGATTCAAATTTTATAGAGTATAAACGTCGTTCCAGAAGTTTTAAAAACTATTATATCAGCCAGCGGCTATTTAATTGGTTCATAATTAATTATTGATGTATCGTATTAATTGATTTCACTGTTGGATAACCAGGTATTATTTTTCCTCAGTTTGCACTTCTGGTAGCAAGTAAGCAATGACTATCAGCAGGCCTGCGGTGACAAAAATTATTATAGCCCAGAAAATTATACGGGTCGTCGAACCGGTGAAATCAACTTTCCACCAGGCGGAGGGGGTTAATCTCTCTTCTAATCCCAGATGTATCTGTTGCGCCTGGCTGTTCAAAAGGCTGGTTTTGACGAGTTTTATGTCATAGTCAGGTGTCGTGGCCGAATTGTTCCCGTAGTAAAGGAACACGGGCTTTTGCTGCTCTGTTTTGAAAAATATTCTGTGCGTCGTATAGCTGAAATTAAAATCATTTAGCTTCAGCGGGGCATTGTCTTCGTTATATATTTCCAGGTAGAGCTCAGTCGACAGTGGCCGTTTCCGCAGATAAATTCGCTCGGCCGCCTTGTTTCTGTCCGGGTGCTGTTTCCAGGTGGAACGACCCAGTACCCGGCGATTAGATCTGTTGGGATGGTCATTAATCTTTTCATAAACAACTACTTTTCGTTTGTATAATTTTTCTTCAGGCAGGGCGAAAATGGAAAGCAGGGGCAGATTCGGGTGCGGCAGTTCGAATTTGTAGCGAGTTGTTGTTCCCTGTTGTTTCTGGCTGATTTTGATTGTTGTCCGGTCAATTGTCCGGGTGAGAGGCTGTTCGGCCAGGATATAAGGAATCTGATGTTGACCGCCGAGCAAACGAAGATCCTGCAGGTGTGGCCGGGAATGGGCAAGCACCGCCGGTGGCAATTCCAGCCATTTTATGCCTGGCGAGTTCAATTGCAGTTTTTTCCTGTATTTCCACTTTTTCGGGATCAGTTTCGCTCCCCGCGTTGGTAACTCGGGCAGTTCTTCTGGTGGTCGGAAATATTTATTTTCTTCCAGTGGCCCGGGAAGCAGCTCAGGTAGTTGCGTTGATTCTACGTAATCTCTTAACCAGTCCAGTTGGTAGTCGGCTCGAGAGGCCGCCCGATTTCCTGCCAGAATGCGATAAGTACCCGGCTGGCGGGCCCAGAAAACCAGTTTGATCTCCGGGACTATCCCAGTTAAATTTTTCAGTTCAAGTCTCGGGTTATCTCTGTTGTTAATCACTAACCTTGCCTGCCGGTTTAGAAACTGGTGGTTGACCGGAAATGTAAGTCGTTGTCTGGAGGTGGAGTTACCCCGGAAGCGAAAGATAGTCCCCTCCCCGACGCGCTTTTGGCGAGTTATACCTTTTGAGTGTATTTGCTGGAAAAGCGCGACCTCGCGTTTAAAGACGGGGTTGGCTACGGAAAATTGGAGTTTTAGTAACGGCAGATTCCGGTAGGGAAACTTGAGATCGATGATGGTATTGTCCCCTACTTCTTGCCGTTTTTTGAGCTTTATATTGATTTTTTTAGTCGGTGGCTGGGCGTTGGGCAAAACGCGAACCTTAATTCCGTCTATTTTAACAGGGGTTGATTGGAGGTCGTTGATTATGAGCCGGAGATATTTACGTTTCCCCGGAGGCAACATGATTAAGTTATTGCTGGGACCCTGGGTACTACCGAAAATCGGAGCTGTTTTGATGATCTCTTGCCAGTATTTGTAATCATTGCTGCTTTTTACGGTAACGGATTTTAAAAATTTTCGGTTTGAAATGTTTAGTTTCAGGGCATCAATTCTGTTCTCTTCCACTCCGGTAACCAGGTTAACCACAGTCTGCGTCTCTGAACGGGCCACGTCGTAAGTCTTTATTTTCTGGTAGTTAACCTTCCGGGGTTTTTCTTGCCGGAGGTAAAAAGGGACTATATGGCCGTCAGAATTCACCAGTCGCAGATCGCTAAAATCAGGTTGTAATTTATCCACCGTGCCGTAGGGGATATTAACTTTTACCGGCCCTTCACGGTTAACTGTGACCGTTTGGGTGTAGTTCCATTTTGGGTTAGCTACTGCCGGAGTCGGTCTGATGGAAAACAGGATAAGCAAACAGATAGAAACTTTAGCCAGTTTAAGTTTCATTTTTAGCCAGTTCCCCGGAAAGATATTTCTGATAAAGAAAAGAAACGAAAATCAAAACCACGGCGAGACCTATCAGTGATGCTACCCGGTAGAGCTGGCCGAGTTGCCACAGGTCGTGGAGAAATACTTTGAAGATAGTGAGCAAAAACAATCCGAGGCTGCCCAATCGTGCCGCCCGGCTTTCAATGATCAATCCAACGACAAGCACAATCAGGGCAAATAAAGCCCAGGTGAGCGAATAAGTCATGTCCTGAGTCAGACTGGCCGAGAAGTTAAAGATGATTCTTATCCCCTCACTAAAGTAGTCAGCTATTTCTATATTTAACAGCAAAAACAAAAGCACGGCCCCCAGGCCGGGGAACCAGCTTTTCCCATATCGCCGGGCCAAAGAGTCGGGTGGTCGATCCACCAGCCATCCGGCTACAAACAGGCAACCCGCCACCAGTCCGAAAGAATACAAATACCAGTTGAATATTGGTGTTCCGGAACGTGAGTAATAGAAAAAGACGGTAGGATTCAAAGCCAATCTTGCAAAGGAAACTATCAGCAGACCGCTCCCCCACAGGCGCAATCCTTCATGATTTATTCGGCGAAACAACCAGAGCAATGCGACGCCCTCCAGGGCCCAACTGATTGTCAGCCATTCTTTCTGGAACTGCAGTGGAAAAATCAGTGTGATAAAAAATAGAGTTACACCGCCGAAACATGCCAGCACAGTGGATCGGATCGGATTTTCCTCCGGAAATTTATTTACGAGGTAATAAAGCGGTAGTATAGTAATCCCTGCCAGTATGGCGGGCAATAATCCGATATAAGCCTCCCCCACGGTGGTTGTAAGGACTGCGTAAAAGAGATAAAAATGTAAAACACCCGAGAAAGCAGCCATAATCCAGGGAAACTTGTGTTCTTTTAGATGTTCCATAAACATAAAAGGAAACACGAGGAAAAAGAGATAAAAAATACAGTACCAGCCAAACGACAGCCAGGGGTAGAGAATCTGGAATTCGTCGCCATGCCAGGTGTATTCAACCAGAATTACGGCTGCAAAAGAAACCAGGCTGAGTACCTCTAATTTCTGGTATCTTATTAAGGCGTGAATTAAGACAAGCATCAACAAAGTAACACCGAAAATTGGCAGACAGCTTGGCAGTTCAATGTTTACAATTAACATAATCAACAGGATAAAAGGAAACAGTGTGGCCAGGGCCGGTAAATGCTCGGTGGATCTTTCCAGCCACTGGAAAAAGTCGTCATTTTGATCAGGAACGGATTTATGCAATCGGGAGAAAAATAAGCCGGCGGCAAAAAACAGGACAGAAAACATCGTAATCACCGATAAAATTTCAATCAGCCCCCCGGCAACCATTGTCGGCATTCGGGCCACCCAAAAAGCACAGCCACCCATAATAAGAATTAAATTGATTACCAGCACTCCGCTCCAGGCCGTCAGCCAGGCAATCAGCAGGGAGAATAACGCCAGTCCGAGGATGAAAGGCCAGAGACCCAGGGAAAGTGAAATATTGGTAAGTACAGGAAAAAACATCAGGATTAAGACCAGTGGTAAATAAAGATGCCCCCATCGGGACTGTTTGGTCTCAGGCCGCAATCGTTGCAGTACCACGGGCAGTCCGCCGTAAAGGACGCCAAAGGCAAAATAGTAGCTAAGAGCCCAGTAAAGCATGGATTGGTCCAGATAAAGGCTGGTCCAGACCAGAAGCAGCCCGAAGCTGAGCATTCCCTGGAGTAAATGCCAGTTTTGAGCACGTTCCTCGAAGCAGACCAGATAGGCCGGAGCCAGATCGAGGAGAAACAGGATCGTAAGTGGAATCCAGGGTATTGCCCCCAGCCCGGAAAAATTAATTAAACCCCCGAAAAAATATAGAGAAACAGGGGTCGAAAATCCGAGTAAGTAAGCGACGAAGCTCAGCGAAAGAAGAGCTTTCAGGACTGCCGGGTAAAAAATAGTTGCACCCTGCCGGTCAAAATAAGCGCCGATTCGATAGCTGGCGGCAAACAGGTAGGAAAATAGGATAAAAACTCCGCCTGCAAAATAAATTTTTTGGGGTTGGAAATGATTAATAACCCAGATCCACTCGGTGAAAAAAGTGGCGGCTGCGGCAAGGGAAATTAAAAAGCCCCATCTTTTCCGCAGACCAACAGCAATAAGACCCAGGTCCAGAAGTAATATGTATGCAAACAGAAAGTAAGGCTGATCCTGGCCTGTGGCCAGAAGAAAGGGAGTCAGGAAACCTCCGAAAAACCCCAGCAAAGCGACATAGATAGAATCCAGCCGGAGGGCCAACAGCAGCGCGGTTGCCGTTACCAGGGCCATCAGTCCAAACGCTACCGCGGCCGGGATAAAATGATAAAATCCGTGAGCAGCAAAAGCGTCGGCATAAAGAATTGCAACCGCGGAAGCGGCCAGGGTCTGAGCAGTTATGCGGTATTTTCTGGTGTTTATATACAGTCCCCCAAAAATCAGCCCAAGACCCAGCAAAAAAGCCCCGGCCACCCGCAGTTCCGGGGGCATGTAGAGATAACCTTCGGCGTAGGCGTATTCGAGTAAAAAGACGAAACCTAGAAAAAGCGCAAAACCTCCCAGCCAGGCGAACAGTTTCTTACCGGCAAAATTTTCTAAGTCAATTTCCGAAAAAGTGGAATAAACACGGCCGGAACTTATTCGTTCGTCTCCCGGTGAACTTCTCCGGGTCTCTTCCCTCCCCGTTTTTTCCGATTCCAGTTTGCTGACAGGAGTGGTTGTAACCACTGGTTCATCTTCGGGTGTTTCTGGTTCATCAGCCCACCGCGGCTGTTCTTCTTCAACCGCCGGCTCTTCCCCGGCTTTTTCCGCCGCCTCTTTTTTAATTTCCTCGTGTTTTTCACCGGGCTGGTTCTTTGGTTTGTTTTCAAGTGAACTAATACGATCGGCCAATTTGCTGGTCCGATGGAGCGCAACAATAGTAAGGATCGGTGAAATGATTGCAAACAAAGCGACGAGAGTGAGAACTATAGAAATGAACATAAACATTGATTCCAGCTCCAGAATACCCAAAATTTGTCATTGTTACCTAATATATCATCAATTTTCTCTATAAATCAATCCCGGTCAGATTCGTAGCCCTTTTGTCCACCTTCTCTACCATTTCCTGAATCTAATACTGCTATATTAATTTCCTGTTTAGTCTCGGAATTAAATTCAGTTTTCTGAAGAAAGGCAACTGTATATTGTTTGTTTTTCCACTGCCTCTTGAGTGTAACGCGGACGCAGTGCCCGTAAAAACTGTGAACTCGGTGTCATTACCATCATTGTCCTCGCCCGGCAGCTTGACTTCCAGCGACCCCTCCTGTTCTCCGTATTCATCCGGTTCCAGGCTGAGGTTTAAAGAATTATCCCCTGTGACTTTGGTATAATTAATCACTGATTAGCCTCCGTTTTGGGACAAAATCAACAGTGTTAAATATTGAATTCGATTATTCGGCGAAAAATAAAGCAGTTTCTCCCCGGGACCTTGAATACACGGGACACAAGTGATCAACAGCATAAGTCCTTATCGAATATCCTATCACATTCTACATTTTTATCCCCAATAAGACCTTAAGCCCGCCTATAGGGTCTTTCGTCAGCTATTCCTGAAAAGAATCTGTCTTACTTTGCACAGGGCAATTTTTCAGCAGTCATCTGTAAAATCAGCTTATACTCAAAAAAATTTGCATGCAAGAAACTTGCCGGTCTTGATGTTAAGTTGCACCTCACGAGCCTGCGCCTTTATTAAGTATGAAATATGCAAGTTGACACTCAGTGTATTGCATAGTTCCAAAGTAATTAAATATAAGTTTTAATATTCATGAATTAGGGTTAAAGTTTTCGTTCAAGACCGTTTTGCTGCAGCGCTCATGAAATTTTCTTACCAAATCTATGGCGTACTCACGGCTTGCCATGGGGTTTGTATCCAGACCATATTCAAGCAAATCATTGTTTTTCCCGAGGAAACCAGTTTTTAATTTCTTGAGAGCCTTCTTGATCCATGCTGCCCACTCTTCGGAATGTCTGTGGGTTTCATGAACCGCTTTAACCATTATTTCCAAATCCTCATCAGTTCCAAATAGATCCAGTGTATTCAAAACATAACCGTAATCCTTTTTTTCCTTTTTAAATTCACTACGTTTTTCAGAACTTAACAACTTGTGGATGATGAAATTACCCGGATTTGGCAGCAAGACGTCAAATGATCCCTCCATCAATTTAATTGTTGGATTTATTGGTCTATAAAGCGCGAGGTCCAGATAGCGTAATTTCTGACTTACAATTTCCCCTTGAATAGTTCCCACTCGATCGGTCGGTTTTTCATCTGATCCTGTCAGCGGAAGAAGAAATTCAACTTCGAATAATTCTCCACTCTGGTTTTTTCGTTCCGGTTTATGATCCGGGACAAATTTAGTAATAAAAATATTTCTGTAATAAGGAACTTCCTTCACCCGCAGCTCCGCTTTGGTCAAACACTCAGTTATCGACGGCTTATTAATCCGAACACCATCTCTGGGAACACCCACATCCAGGTCCAGTGAGTATAATCCTTCCGGTATCTGCCGCTTTTTCAATTCGTGGTAAAAGGCGCTGCAAATCCCTCCCACGATAATAATGTCTCCCAGGTAAGGCTCCAGTTCCCTGAGTGTTTTATGGATATACTCTTCAATATTCGGATTCATTTGACCTGATTCCTATTCTTTATGGGATAACATGTTATCCCAAATGGCTTCGGCCTGTTCCAGGCCGCGTTTGGGCAGGTGATAACAATCCAGGTAAAGTTGAAGAGGATCGACTATGTAGACATTATTCCTCAGACAGGCTCCGTCCAAAACAGCTTTATCAAATTTAGGTTTATATGACATCACAGATCCCTCGTCTTCATTTTCAGCCTCGAATAACCCAAGTTCGTCCGCCAGTCGCTGTGGATTATCGTGGCTGCGGTACAGGTGGATTTTCTCTACATTTGTAAATTTATAACCATAGACAGCGGCTCCACGAAAACCGGTCAAAATATAATCCTTCTTTTTTTTATCCGGTAAGCCGTTTATCTTGTTTTTTAGAAAGTTCCAGGTTTTTTCTTTGACCTTCCGGGGAAAAAACAGGTTTGTTTTCCCTTTATTCTCATTGATTCGATATTTTTCATTCCAACGTTTCAGATACTCCCTTAACCTGATCAAATTTTTCTTACCGTGACCTTCGTCTCTCATGTATCCTTCTTCTTGCATGACATTCACCCAGCGATAACACTCCGAGAGGGACACGCCTGATTTTTCGTGGAGCTGATTGCCATTTTCAATCGTACCAAAATTGTTGTCCCATCGTTCATGTGAATTTTCCCGGCTATAAAACCAGCATTTAAACATCCAGAGTTCCTTGTCCGAAAACCGAAGCTCTTTTGTAGAGCCGGCTTTATTTCCCATTGACTGACGTTGATGAACAACTTTAGTCTCGTTATCCAATTGAAAATTCATTTCTTTTTTCCCACCCAGATAGCGTCCCACAATTTTATCATTGTCTAATATCATCACATTTAAATCCGGGGTATAGATTTCCACCTTGTGCAAAATTTTTTTAATCTCTTCTTCGGTGATCAAATCAGGTGAGTATATAAGGAGCGGTTCTACATTCAATTCGCGAGCATAAGCCATAATTTGAGCATAACTTCGAAAAAGTGTGGTATTTAAAAATGATTTCAAGCTGGTTCCCTTTTTACATTCAACCACATATTTTTGATTGCTCTCTTTGTCCACGAAGACAAAATCAACATTTTTCGCGGTATCATCAATCTGCAGAGAGAAATCCTTTTTTTCAACGACAAAGTCGTTTGCAAGTTCACCTAACAATCTGTTTTCCATATTTATCACCACTTAAAAGATACTTTATGAAGGTTTTGGTGTCAACCATAAATTATGGTGACAACCGTAGTTTTGGTGGATTAACCCAACCCAAAACAATTTCCGAAATCCATTTATTTGACTTGCTTGTGGAATATAAAATCACTTAGATGCAGGATTTTTTGATTTCTGCGCCGTAAAATATCTTGTGTACAATCTGCTGCATACAAACCTGCTTATGTCCACATTATTTTTCGGTTTCTGTTCAAATCACCCTCCTCTGCTTCTGGAGACGTGGGAGCCGAAAGAGCAAAAAGGGAATTCTCATTTAAATCTTCCCCCTCAACTTCCAGCTCCTTTAGGCCCCGGAATGAAGGGTCTTCCAGCGCCTCGGCTGGCAGGTAATACCCCCAGGTCATATCTCCTGCCTTGTTGGTGAAGTCTCCGTCGGGCTGGAGTTCTATGTCGCCCAGTTTTATAGTGTCCACTGATTTCATCGGCTCGGAGAAGGTGAGGAAAATGTTCAGGGGGTCCCCCGGGCCCGCTATCCCCTGCTGGCGCTTGTATTCTTTTGGATTTTGCAGGCGCAGAACTTTATCTCCGCTGGAGTTAGTGGTTAGCTGCCAGTTGGCTTCGTATATTTTATTATCTCCCTGGGTGATCTTTACTTCCTTGAGGAAGGGGCGAAGGGAGTCGATGGTTACCTGGTGGTTCTTGTCTTTGCGGACATCTCCGTCCTGCTCGTAGTTAGACCAGACGTATTTTTCAGAGCCGGCCAATAAATCTCCGCCTCCTATTTTTCTGAGGGCCGGGGTGGTGGGATCGGGGTCCAGGTCCAACCCCTCCAGCATCTCTCCGCTTTCCGAACGATGCCAGTGGCGGTCCTTTGCCCTGACTTCAATATAATAGTTTCCTTCGGTTTTAACAGCTTCTTCTAAATCAGCCGCGGGATCGGGCAGGAGCAGTTTTCCCTTCCAGGTTTTTCTTTCCATTGAGGGTTCGAGGTCTTCCCCCTCCACCCCGGAATTGTCGGCAAGAATCAGGGTATGCTCCGGGTCATTTTTGTCAACAAGAGTAACCTCCTTCCCGGTCAGCTTCTCATTGGCGAGAATGGTTGAGGTTGGTTTCATTACTGGTTCATTGAAATGCAGCCTAACCTCCAGGGGATCGCTCCCCGGTAGTCTGTATAACTTTTTCTCTGTCAGGTGGCTTAACTCCCGCGACTCGACTCGAATCAAAGGCATAATATCAGTATTAACGGTTTTCATATGTTTTACCAGCAGGCCGTCGTAAAGTTGGTCTCCCCCTCCGCTGTATATCTGCAATTCCGTTAAATATGGTGGGGTGTTTACGAGGTCGTGAAACAGCTTGAGAAAACCGGCGGAGTTTTTTACCGTTTCCTTGAGCAAAGGCTTTGTATAAGGTTTGACTGATTCATTATCCAGTCCGGCGGCTTTGGACGCTTCAATATAATACTTTTGCACCAGACTGGTTCCTTCCGCTTCCAACCCCACGTCCCAGAATTCATCCTCGGCTGTGAACCACTGCAGAGGCAGCCAGGCCCAACCACTCAGCTCCCTACGGTAGGTCTTATCGTGGCCGTCCTCCGCAAATTGAAAATCGCCGACAAACTTTCCATTCCGAAAAAGCTGATAAACACCCCACTCGTAGGGAGAAGAAGAAGGCGGCGTCACCCCACCCGTCCGGGTCTTCACCGTATATTCCCCTATCCCAAAAGCATTGTCCCTTTCGTCTCCGTTATTCCGTGAAAAAGAAGTTTCGGGAATAAACAGGTTCTGCTTGTAGCCAAACTCATTACCCTCAGCAAAAGCCTTGTAGGGGGAGGTGATATCAGCGAT
>CAYTSZ010000006.1:0-23800 GCA_964440635.1 uncultured bacterium | reverse complement strand
ATATAGAATTACGTGAATGGTAACCATAATATTTATACCAATCAGAATAACCGTAAATAAATAGGGCCAGGAAGCCAGAACTAAATCTATTAAATCAATCATTACTATCAACTGCTGTTCGGGATTGCACTTCCATTTTATTCATCTCTTCCCGCAAATGATTAAAATTTTGATGATCCCCGTCATCTTTTTGTTTCAGTCTTTTCCTCAAGTAGCTGTTAATATGCCAGTAACCAAACAGTGAGTGAACAATCACAAATGCAGACCAGACACAGACAGTTAGAAAGAGATGCCGTTCGCTTGCCAATAAAGCAGAACCAAGCAGTGAATATACAATAACCCGACTTGACAGACCTATTAATGTGCTTGAAATATAGGTAAAGAAAGGAACTTTGTGAGCACCGCTTACTGCATTAAGGGCATGAATGGGGATAAAAAAATTAAGACGGCAATAAAGAAGAAAAGTGAAGTTCAAATCAAAATCATCTATTTCAAACAGTTTTTCCTCTTTATAACCGAAACGGTTGGCAAAACGAGGACCAAAATATCGTCCCATCCAGTAATAAAATTGCAGGGAAAAAAATAAGGACACCACCGCGAGCAAACTCGCATAGAGGGGGTGAAACACAAGACCACCAACCAGGGACAAAACAAATATCGGGAAAAAGAAAATATTGCTGATTAAATACCAGGCTGCGAAAACGAACTGAGAAAATATTCCATACGAATAAATAAATTCATACACTTCCAGCATTTTCCGGGCGATTTCATGACGTGCCAGCACAAACCCGGGCAACTGATAACGAAAAAATACAAACAAAAAAATAAAGACTCCCAGCGAAAACACCGCCGCCAGGACACTCTGCCACTGAATTAGAAAATACAGAATTTTTTTCTTGATCTGTTTCATAATAGTCCTTCTAACGTATAAAGCTTATATATGCTTTCAACAGCTTGAGAATAAAGCAAACAAAACATATTATCAAGCTCACGGACCGATTAAAATTCAAACGGGTGGTTTTATAGGGCCTGAAAAGATAAAATTCAGGAACTTTATTTTTGCAGGGAGAATCTTCTAATATGGATTACGAACCGGCTCTACCACTTATTTCAGTTCTTTGCCACGGTCCCGAACAGGCCAGAAGAGCATTTGAAAAATTAAATGGACTCTGGGAGGGCTTTGTAGTCAGCGCGCCGTCTTTTCTGTTTGATATCAGCCGTTATTATGAATCGGAGATGGGGTATCCACTTTATCGCTGGTGGTGCTGGCGAAATAAACTGGCCGACCCCTCAAAACTAATAGAATGGAAACACAACTGCACCGAAATCGAACAGGAACTGGCTCGTGAAGATGGCAGCAGGACGGTAAACCTCGATCCCGGATATTTAAACTATGCCCTGGTTGTACTTGGTTCTTATAAATATGATCTGCAAAAAATTTATCTTGGTGATAAGGTTTACGCCGACCCGGTGCTGCGTTTTGATGACGGCGGCTACCATCCTTTCGACTGGAGTTTTCCAGATTTTAAAATAAACAATTATTACAGCAGACTTGAAAAAATAAGACTTATTTATAAAGCGCTGCGTTAATAAACAGATTTTCTCTCCCGGGCCGCGGGTAAAACGGATAATAAATTCACCTGAGTATATAAAAAATTAGATATCCTGATTCAAATGTATTATATTAATAACAGAGGCTTTTTATACATCAAACACCCTTTAACGGATAAAGGATTTGAATTTTATGTCCGGATCGAAAAAAGCCCTGGCTTTTTTATTTCTCTTTTTTCTAACCACCACAATAATTGCCGGCGCTGTTTGCGGCCAGAGAAGGACTCTGCGGGTGGGAGTTTATCAGGATTACCCAATGGTCTTTGTTAAAAATGATAAAAAACCTGATGGACTGTTTATAGATGTCCTGGAAGAGATAGCTCGAAAAGAAAAATGGAAGATAGAATATCACCTAGGTTCGTTTGCAGAGGGGCTTTCAAAGCTGCGTGAAAAGAAAATCGATCTGCTCACAGTAGTTGCCGAATCATCAGAAAGAAAAGAAAAATATACTTTCAATCGGGAAACGGTGCTTCCCACATGGGGGCAAATATACTCTGACAAACCCCGGCAGTTCCAATCCCTTCTTGACCTGGATAACAAAAAACTGGCCGTGGTCAAAAACGACATTTATTACCAGACTCTCAAGCCAACCATAAAACGGTTTGAAATCGACATCAATTACCTGGAAATGGAAGGAATCGAGGAATACACCGATATGTTCAGAGCCGTTAGTGCGGGGCGGGCTGATGCTCTGCTGGTCAACCGCCTGTTCGGTCATTTTCACGCCAACGAATTCGGACTCCAAAAAACCTCGATAGTATGCTGCCCGGTGGGTTTGAAATTTGCCTTCCCAAAAAACACCCGCCAAGAATTAATCCGGGTGATCGACGGACATCTGCTAAAATTAAAAAGCAATTCGCAATCAATCTATTACCGTTCATTAAGCCACTGGCTTAATGGAAAAACAACACCTCTCATACCAACATGGTTGTGGTGGCTGCTGAGTATAGCAGCGGGTAGTATAATTCTTCTTGCATGTTTTGTTTTGCTGCTGCATCACGAGGTAGAACATAAAACGAAATTTCTAAAACAGATTATCGCGGAAAAAGACGCCCTTCTGCATGAAGTTTTTCACCGGGTTAAAAACAATCTGCAAACGGTTCTGAGTTTCCTGGAAATGGAAAGCATGAAAAGTGATACACAGGAAGTTAAAATTCCTCTGGAACGCTGCATGAACAGAATTCAGTCTCTAACTATTGTTCATAACCTTATTTACGACGTGGATAATCTGGCAGAAATACCGTTGCATGACTATCTTAAAAAATTGATCATAACCCTGACAGAAGATACAGTAAGAAATAAGAATATTCAGACCAATTTTGAACTTGAAGATATATACCTTGGAATCGACCGGACAATTTCACTCGGAATGATCACCAGCGAAATTATTTCCAACTCACTTCAATATGCGTTTAAAGATGTAAAGCAGCCGGAAATCGAAATGAAATTACAGAAACAAAATAATACTATCCGGCTAATATTCTCAGATAACGGGCCAGGCTATCCCCGGGATATTGATCCGATGAAAACCTCTTCCCTTGGATTTACTTTGATCAGGGGAATTACAGAAAAAGAACTTCAGGGAAAAATAGAATTTAACCGCGACGGAGGAAGCACAATAACAATTAACTTCCCCCGGAACAGATAATTACAGTCCACGACAAACTCAACTTTATTTTGAAAAGTTTTTCTTTTTTTGAAAACTGGAACTGCCAATTTATTTATCGCATTGTCTCGTGTCTCCGAATAAATTAAAATTAAGTTATTCGTTATTGTGGCCCTATTAATTTTTTGTTGCTATTTTTATATAAACTAAAAGCCGGGGTAACTATGGTCTTAGAAGAAATAAAAAGAAATCAACTGGGACTGCCATTTATAAATACGTTAAAAAATTATTCTTTTTCAAAAGCTCGCTCCGATCTATACGCCGCACTTATTGTTACCTTCCTTGCAATCCCCCAGTCCATGGCCGGGGCAATAATTGTTGGAGTCAACCCACTTTACGGGCTTCTGGCCACTATCAACGCAGCCATTACCGGCTCTATATTCGGCAACGATCCCCACCTTATTTCAGGCCCCTCCGCCACCGTTTCAGTAGTTATCGCCGGGATTCTTTTTCAAATGCAAAACATGGGTTACTCGACCGTCATAGTTCTTTTTTACCTCGGGCTTCTGGTGGGGATCATACAGATTATTTTTGCTCTGGTGAGGCTGGGTAATATTTCCAAGTTTATCTCACTGTCAGTAATGTCGGGTTTTATCACCGGAAGCGCAATTGTAATTATTGGCGATCAGCTACCCACTTTGCTGGGAATTGCAAAATACAACCACCCACAATTTTTCACCAGGATGATACAACTGACTGCGGATGTTCTGGTATCTAATAAACTCTCCTACTACCCGTTGCTACTCGGGCTGGCCACAACATTCACCATCCTTTTTTTGCGACTAATTCCCGCGAAAATACCGGCTATTCTCAGTGCCGTGTTGTTATTTACAGGTATCAGTTATCTGTTCGGACTTGATTCACTGCCCGGCATTGAGGTAGTGGGAACATTTGCAAAACAACTGCCGGCTATGAAACTCAATATACCAAAACCAGAATTTTTTGCTGAAATTTTCGGACCGGCCCTCGCTTTATCTTTGTTGTCCAGCGTACAGGGGCTCACAATAGCAAAAAGTCTCTCAATCCAGACCTCGCAACCGCTGGAAGAAAACCAGGAGCTGCTCGCCCTGGGGGCTGCTAATTTTCTTTGCGGACCAACGCGGGGATTCCCTATATCCGGTTCCTTCACCCGCTCATATCTGAACTACAGCGCCGGGGGACAGACGAAAATGACCGGGGTCTTCATTGGCCTGATCATGATTCTCATATTAATAATGTTTTACCCACTATTATCCTATCTCCCTTATCCGGTTCTGGCCGGACTTATTATTGTAGTGGCAATTGATATAATCGACTTTGATCAGATCAGTGTTGTTGTAACCACTACCCGGCGGGATCAAATAGTATTTTTAGGAACTATATTTTCCGTAATTATGCTCACTCTTGATCAAGCAATTTATTTGGGGATGATAGTTTCACTGATCTTACACGTCAGAAAAGCTTCCCGGCTGGATATGAAAGAACTTGTTGTTGATAACGAAGGAAACTTAAAAACAATAGATGAAATTGGCGAACGCACTAATCCGAGGATCGCTTTCATAGATGTTATTGGGGAGGCCTTTTTTGGTTCGGCCGATTTAATAAAATACAGGATCAACCAACTCACAAATAAATCCCCGGAGCTCAAAATAATCGTCCTGAGAATGAAAAACGCAATGAACCTGGATATCACCGGGGCAATGGCTTTAAAAGAAATAGCCCGGAACCTGAGAAAAAATAATCGGACTCTTATGATATGTGGTGCAACCCCCCATATCCAAAAAACTCTCGTCGATTCAGGCGCAGCAAAAGCAATAGGTCGCGATAAAATACTGGTTGCCCAGAAAAGCATGCTAAAATCAACCAGGCAGGCAATTAACAGAGCACAGTATCACATTAAACACGTGGTCGACGGCGAACAAAAGCACGCGGAAGAATCCCCCCCCCTGAAACACACCATGGCCCGCAAAAAAAATATGATCCAGCTGGCTGGCGAGGAACCAATAACAGAAGAAAAAACAGGTTATCACGAAAACTATGACAGGGAAGGATAACAAATCCCCCCTTTGGGTGTTAAATCCTGAGAAGTTCAACAGACGTGAAATCGTTCCCCATGGCAAACCATCATTGATCGGTTTACGGGGCTGGGTAGTAACAGCCAATTTTTTTGGGAAGGGCAACATTTCAAAGTTTCAGTGTTCTAAATTAAAAATCAACTGAACCGGTTTTTCATACAGATCCACCTCGTTTAAAAGTATCGTGCAATTTTTCTGCGTCTTGTGATAATCAAAGATAGGCTACAAGGAGAACTGCTAAACAGTATTCACTGATTCTGGTGAATTTCTTTAACATTACTATATTCGCCTCTGCTCTTAGTTATATCTGTTATTCAGGTAAGCAGGCTGAATTTTCTTTGCTTACAAAGTTGCTCATAAAAAGGTTTCGGATTTCACGACCGGAAAGAGCTCGTGTATAAAAGCGGATATCATCCAGATAACCTTTAAAAAAAGGTTTATCAGTCAGGCCCCCGCTAAGATTGGTTGTCCCGATTATAAAGTCATAATCAAAATCACTAAAATTATTTCCAGTTTCTGTTCTATTGATTCTAAGCGGGCAGCGTTTACCATCCAGGTAAACTTCAAACTGTGCGTTTCCAATATCCCGTTGAACAACAGCCAGGTGATGCCAGCCCCCATCGGAAAAATCAACATCCACCCAGTAATCAGTTATATCCCGCCGGACCCCGGAATCATTTTTATCATCTGTTATAAAAACATAAAGTCCCGTCCCAGCGGTATTACCGGGGTGATTCATAATTAATACAAAAGAACTTTTCCCACCTTTTTCATACTGATCATTCGAACCCATAATCCTATAGTCGCTGCCGGCTCGGGCGCTGCTTTTTATCCAGAAAGAAACTGTATGCGGGTTTTCCAACCGCTTGCCAAAGCGGTTAAAGGAAGGGGCTGTACGAATATGACTGGCCTGACCGTCAAAAAAAAAGGAACGAAATAATTTGCCGGGCCGATTAATTTCGGCTCCGTAGTTCAGAGCATGGAACTCATTTTTACTTTTATCAAAGACTTTACCTCCGCTTGGTTCGTCCAGCGAAAAGTGAGTAAAAAGATCTTCTCCCAAATCGGCGGCAATATTGCTGCGCCCCGTATTCTGGTTGTCATGCTGGTAAGCAGGCCAGGGGGAGGCCGCAAGCCCTCCGGCGGATGTTTGTATAGCATAGAGCAGATCATCCCAGCCGGCCAGATAGAGTATCCCATCCCGGGAAATTACGGGTGAAGAAAAAATACGGCTGCCCAGTTCAAGTTTCCATTTTAAATTTCCTTCGGAATCAAGTGCATAAACTGTTCCATTATCATTGCCAAAATAAATACAACCGTTATCCCCAATCGCCGGGGTGGATCGGATGGGACTGCCGGTATTAAATTCCCATTTCTGATTTCCGTTTTCGTCCAATGCCCAGATTTTTCCGGTCCTGTTGGAAGCTACATAAACTGTACCGTCAGGACCTATGACCGGGTTTGCTTCTCCCCTGTAAGAGGCATTATTTAAATGGGTTACCTCGCTTCCGGTTTTAAATTTCCATTTCAACTCGCCGGTCGGCGAAAAAGCATAC
The DNA here is from genome assembly GCA_964440635.1 of uncultured bacterium. GTDB lineage: Bacteria > T1Sed10-126 > T1Sed10-126 > T1Sed10-126 > T1Sed10-126 > CAYTSZ01. Next base: position 16,913 of record CAYTSZ010000006.1, on the reverse strand, counting down.
AGGTGACCGTCTGTACTTTTATAACCTCCACCGCTAACGATTGTCGCATAGACCGTCCCGCCATTTCCAATCGCAGGAACAGTGCGGCTTTCACCCTTATATTGATATTTCCACTTTAAAGAACCATCCGGTTTAACCGCATATAAATAACCGTGTCCGCGCCCCAGCCGTTCTTTAGTGGTAAAATATGCAATACCCTGCGGGCTTATTGCCGCTCCCAGGACTGTTCTATCCTTTTCACCAACTTTATATTTCCACTCCATTTCCCCCTCTTTTCCTACCGCCGCCAGGTAACCACCTTTTGCGCCGGACGAAATATAATATCGACCATGTGGCCCCAGACTTATCGACGAAATCCCCGTCAGATTACTGGTTTTGAATTTGAAAGCTCCTCTGGTATCAAAAGTAGATATCCCCCTGGAATTTGAGGCTAAAAGTAAATTCGGCTCCGTCAGCAGCGGAGTACCCCGGACTTTGTTATTCCCCGAGGTGTATTTCCACTTCAAAGAACCGGCGGGCGAAAAACAGTATAAAATCCCATCGTTGATAAAATACACGTTACCGGCTTTATCAAAAGCCGGCGAACTTTTAACCGCTTCCCCGGAAGGACTGTTTTTTACACTTTTCTTCCATAAAACCCGGCCATAATCCTGTTTTTCTTCTTCCTTTTTAACTTTTTCCGGAAATTCTTTTTTTGACTTCTGTTTATCCGGGGTAGAAGAGATATTCTCAATTGCTTGCTTCGGATAACTGGCCAGAATGTAAACCTTCCAGCGATATCCTTGCAGCCGGAAAATCTTCTGAATATAAATATCCGTAATTTCATATCTGCCGCTCAGACGCTGCAGGTCATTTTTCTTGATCTTTGGCTGGGAGATCTCGGCGGCAAGGTATTCGGTTATTTTATGACGGGCATCTTTCCGGGCCTGGTTGCGAGCTTCGCGTTCGTAGGACTGATATTCGGAAATACCAACAAAATAAATACGGGGATGCTCAGCCCCCCCCTCCGGCGGTATAAATGTCCACTCGGGCCGTTTCTCGTGGGAACTTACAATTACTATTTCTCCCGGTTCATTGACCCGTCCGGCGCAAGCAGCCAGTGAAAAAACTACTCCCAGTAAAATTATCAATTCAAACCGAAATTTTTTAATGACCACTCACTCCCTGATTCTTGAAACACCCTACCATCAAAGTATAATACTTTTTATCCAATTACAAGGTTTCAATCTCCAGAACTGAAGCCACAAACAAAGTCGAAATAAGCTGTCTTATCTCAACGCTGCGGGAACTATTCTAACCCGTCCCAACAGATACAAATGATCCTATTTTTCCCCGGCAGACTGATTGAGTTTACCAGGTGGCAATTCCTCTTCCTCCTCCTGCAGACGGCGAATTCTCTGCGGGACCGGCGGATGGGAGTAGTGAAATACCGTGTAAAGAGGATGCGGGAAAGGGTTGGAAAGGTTTTCTCCCACCAGCCGGTAGAGAGCCTGCACCATCGGTTCGGCGCTTTTCATTACTTTCAGGGCAAAACTGTCGGCCTCTTTTTCGTGGCTGACCGAAAAATAGTTTTCCAGCGGCCATAGCCAGCGGTTAATCGGAGACAGCCATACACCGGCCAGCAACAGCCCACCATATACAGCCGCGGGGCTGATATTAAACATCCCGTAAAGCCACGAGCTCTCCAGAATGTAAAAAAGGATGTAAAAAACTGCCAGGTTTTTAAAAGCACTTAACACTATATTTTTCCAGATATGCCCTTTTTTCCAGTGAGCGAGTTCGTGGGCTAAAACCGCCTGAAGCTGGGGAATTTCCATCTGTTCGATCAAAGTATCAAACAGAACTACCCGTTTAGTTTTCCCGAAGCCGACAAAATAGGCATTAGAATGACCTGAGCGAAGCGAAGCGTCCATACTGTAGATCTGGGAACACTCAAAACCAGCCCTATCAAAGACCTCTCTTACCGCCTCGTAGAGTTCCCCTTCCTCTATCGGTTCAAATTTATTAAAAAGCGGTGCTATCAAACGGGGGTAGATAATCTGCATCAAAAGTCCCAGGGAAACCGTAAATCCCCAGGCGGCCAACCACCAGGTCTCGGACAGAACGGAGATGAACCAGAGTATCGCCCCGGCAATAATCCCCGTAAATACTACTGTTAGGAGCAGACCCTTCAGCAAATCTTTGAACCACAGGAAAACGGTCTGCTTGTTAAAATCAAATATCTCTTCTATCACAAAGGTCTGAAAAGCAGAAAATGGGGCGTTAAAAAGAGTAATAACCACTGCCGTCAGAGAGAAAAAGATCAAACCCCGCACGGGCATGGACAGCTCGAATCCCTCCGCCCAGCCCACAAGCCAGCCAAATACACCAGAATATAGAATTAAAAGGAACAAAATAATCCCAAGATAAGATTCTAACAGTGAAAATCCTGTTTTCAGGCGATTGTAGCCGAGCATTTTCTTCAAATCATCAATACCGAATTTTTCTTTCAGCCAGTCCTCCTCTTTTCTGGCCTCATTTTCAGCGTAACGTAGATTTATCAGTTCAAGAGCACAGAAAAACAGGGAAGTAAAAACCAATAAAGATAAAAACAAAACATGCAGATAAACCATCCGAACTCAACTCCTTAAAAAATTACCTCTGATTCAGGAAATATTATAACGGTATGGGACTGCTAATAACAGATACTTTACAGTCTCCGGCCCACAGCTAATAACTGACGGTAATACTAAAACGACCGGTAACCGGCGACCTGGGCACCGTGAATATTCAAGTGTTGCGACGACGGTACAGGAGAAGAAAAATTATTAAAACAAAGGGAAACAATAAAAGAGAATAAATCTGACCGCGCGTCAGGCCAAACAGAGAAAACCCCAGGTGTGGATCGGGTGCTCTGGTAAATTCAACAAAAAATCTTACCAGGCCGTAAAAAAACAGAAACGCGGTACCCACATAACCGCTTCCTCCCCATTTTTTATAAATCAACCACATAATCAAAAGGAGAACCGGCCCTTCCAGCAGGGCTTCATAAAGCTGGGAGGGATGGCGAGGCTGAGAACCAGCGGCAGGAAATACAACTCCCCATTCACCGGACGTCAAACGGCCCCAGAGCTCACCGTTTATGAAATTTGCTATGCGCCCCAGCATTAATCCCGGGGGAACTGCCAGAGCGGCTGCGTCACCCAGTTGCCAGAAATTTATATCTCTTGTTCTGGAAAACCAGTATAACCCTCCCACGGCGCCAATCAACCCCCCGTGAAAAGACATACCACCCTGCCAGAAATAAAAAATGTAGAACGGATCCTCAAGTAGAAATGACAGTCCATAGAGAAAAACATAACCGAGACGCCCACCAGCAATAGCCCACAGAGCCACTATCAGTGTCAGATCAACCAGTTGCTCTTTATCCACATTCAGATCACCGCGACGGTTCAGCCAGCGGGCAATAAAAAAAGCGATCAGAAATCCAAATAAATAGGCCAGTCCATACCAGCGAATTCCAAACTGTCCGCCAAAACGAACCAGATAGGGATCCAGATTATGATGATAAATAAAACCAGACAAAACTATCACACTCCCAAAAACTGCTTTTGATATTTATATTTTACCGTATTAACCCCTAAAATCGTAACAGAACAACAGGAAGCTATCATGCAAATAATATATTTTTGCTATACTGTTTTAAAACGAGGTAAAAGAAAGGAACTCATATATTGCAGATCAATGTGAAACAGGCCCGCAAAAGAGGTTGTTTTCTGGAAATAAAACGGAAAGACAAAAGTTTTCTTATTCACAACCGTTATGATCCGCAGGCCGAAGCAAAAAAATGGTGGAACATGCTAAAAGAAAAGGCCACCGGAAAAAATGTTCTGTTACTCGGAGGCGGACTGGGGTATTTTTCCCGACTGATCCGGGAAAACGCCTCCAGTTGCACTGTGATCGAGCTTCTCCCCCCCTTCCAGACGCCCCCGGAATGTCCCTCTGTCTCCGGGGAAAACAAAGATCGCTTCTTCTATGACCAGGCGAAAGGAATCGAAAATATTTTAAAAAGTTTGCCCAGTAAAAAACTTATGAATGCACTGCCCGTTGTTCATCCCGGTTACGGGGAAATATTTCCCGAGTTACTCAAAGAACTCCACGATCAAATTATACTGGACGGGCGAAAGATACTCAGAGAAAGGCAATCACGAAGAAGGTTTTTCTGGCCCTGGTTTGATAATTTTCTCCAGATTCTTCCCGGAATAGCAAAAATGAATTCAATAAAAACGCTGGAGGGGGTCGGAAAAAATAAACCGGGTCTGCTGGTCGGGGCCGGCCCTTCACTATCGCAGAGTATAGACTGGCTGAGCAGTGTTCAGGACAGGATTATAATCATAGCCGTGGACACGGCCCTGCGCACACTACAGGTTGGTGGAATTAAAGCTGATTTTGTCCTGACCCTCGATCCACAGGAAGAAAATGCAAAATATCTCCAGGGAGTCAAACCGGTGGGTAAATTAATCGCCGCCTGGTCTGCCCGCCCCGAGTATTACAACTGGGCCGAAAAAACCAGTCGCTACCCGGTCTATATTTCCTCCGGCTTGAGTTCAAAAAGGACTGTTTTCCCCTTTTCAAACTGGTTTTCAGGTTTCATACAGGGAGTTGATTTTCTGCAGAGCGGGGGGAGCGTCAGTGCTACCGGGCTTGATTTCGCCCAGTATTTACAGTGCAATCCCATCGGTATAATCGGCCTCGACCACGGCTATACAGGCATGAAAGGAGCTCCGGGGGGATCGGTCTGGGAGGAAAACAAACTGTCCCGGGTTAACCGGTTTAATAGTATCTGCAACTTTCATCTGGAAAAAATTCTTTCGGCAAAAGAACTGGGTTCTAAAAAACTTGTCACGACAACTGATATTGACGGAAACGTTATATATACCACCGACGAGTATCTGGGCCAGAAGAAATGGTTTGAGGAAGCGGGAAAAAACCTGACCGTTGAATGTCTGGATTTAAGAGACGGAGGGCTGGTGATGAAAAACTGGAAACCTGTAAAAAATCCGGCTCAGTATTTTGAACCGGCAGTAAAAATAGAAAAGCCACTGGCCGAAAACAGCATTAATATCACGGTCGACTGGGAGCGGTTTGAATCGGAAGCGACGGCTATGCTCAATTCGCTCAAAAACAACCGGCAGGCTCCCCCGGCGGGGCGAGTAACTAAAGATATCGATGAATCCCGCTACGATAAAATAATCCAGGCCGCATACCGGCCCTTCGAAGATTCACCGGACACCATAAGCAGTGATAGAAGTAAAACTTATAGCGAATTCCAGACAGAATTAAGCAAACGACTGCAAAAACTGATTGAAATAATCCGTCTGAATAAATCAAGCTGCCCCGGTTAAAACAAATTTTGGAGCAAATTAATTTATTACTGTCCCTCTTCGCCAATCGGCGAAAAAGGACAGTAAATTATCTCAACTCACCTCAGCGAACACGCATGAATGTCGGTATATTCAAAGTGTTCTCATCATCGTCTTCCGGGTTTTCACCGTTATCGGGGTCACTGTTTATGACCTCCACACCTTCTCTTTTACGCTGATAAGCCGGACGTTTATTGATCTCATCCTCGGAAAGCTTGGTGATATCCCTGATATTGTTCCTTCTGTTCTTCTTGGAACTATTATCACCCGGGAATCCCGTAGCAATTACCGTAACCCTGACGGTGTCTTCCATGTCATCGCGCTGGGCTTTACCAAAGATTATATTGGCATCCTGAGCCGCATGATTATTAACCAGTTCAACAGCCGTTCGAATATCATGCAATGTCACATCCGGATCACCGGTGATATTAATAATTATCCCGGTTGCTCCCTCAAGATTATTGGTTTCCAGCAGAGGACAATCAAGGGCCCGTTTGGCTGCTTCCACAGCAGCATTCTCTCCGTCCGCTTCACCGATTCCCATAAGAGCGTCACCGCGTTCCTGCATTACAGTGCGAACATCGGCAAAATCGAGGTTGAATATCCCTTCCTCGATGATCAATTCCGAAATCCCGTGCACTCCCTGGAAAAGAATATTGTCGGCCACTTTAAGTGCTTCTGGAAAGGTAGTATGCTCATCAACTACCTCAAAAAGCCGCTCGTTGGGGACAATAATCAGAGTGTCCACGCTATTTCTGAGTTGCTTGACTCCGGCGGCGGCATTTCGCTGGCGAACCGGGCCCTCACATTCAAAAGGGCGGGAGACCACACCAATTGTTAAAATCCCCATTTCCTCTTTTGACATATCCGCTATGACAGGCGCGGCACCGGTTCCTGTGCCCCCGCCCATACCGGCGGTGATAAAAAGCAGATCCGCACCTTCCACGGCTTCGCGTAGCTCCTCGCGGCTGGCTTTGGCCGCATTAAGACCCGCCTGGGGTTGAGCTCCGGCACCGAGTCCTTCATTATTACCATCACCGATACGTATCTTCTTATCGGCTTTAGCATTATTAAGATCCTGTGCATCGGTGTTTACAGCAATAAACTCAACACCTTTAACCCCCGCTTCCATCATCCGGGTTACCGCATTATTTCCCGCACCTCCAACACCAATAACTTTTATCACCGTTGGATTGCTTACTTGCTCGTCATCAAACTCAAACAGATCTTCGTTAATCGCCATCAAAAAAACCTCCTGAAAATGTTTTGTTTCCCTTTCTCACTCTAATCAATTCTAAAAAGTTAATTTTCAAATCTAACCGGTCAAAATGGCTCCGAAATCATTGAACCAGCTTTTCATCCGTCCGCCCAGTTCACTGAAAAAACTGGAACCTGAAAACGAATAAGATATTCCCTGGCGCTGGTGTTCAAAACCGTATTGAACGAGCCCGACTCCGGTGGCGTATTTGGGATTACTTACCGCCTCAATCAAGCCGGACACGCCCCAGGGTTCACCGGTGCGAACGGGCATATCAACAATTTCCTCGGCCAGCTCGGGGATACCCTTCATACTTGCGGCTCCCCCGGTAAGGACCATACCCGCAATTATTTCATCGCGATAACCGGACTGTTTAACCTCGTAATCGATGAACTTAAAAATCTCTTCGATCCTGGGCTGGATTATTTCACACAGCTCACGGCGGCGAACCTCACGCGACGGGCGGCCGCCGACAGACGGGATATCTATTATCTCGTCGTCGGGAACCATATCTACAAGAGCACAGCCATGATTGATTTTAACCATTTCTGCGTCTTTCTTCGACGTGCACATCCCTTTCATTACGTCCTGGCTGACGTGTTCCCCGCCAAGAGCAATTACTTTGGTATCGTAAATGGCACCGTCGGAAAAAATAGCAATATCGCTGGTTCCTCCGCCTATATCCACCAGGCATACGCCCAGTTCTTTCTCATCGGGATCAAGAACAGAGTAACTGGAAGCAAGTGGCTCCAGCACGATATCCTCAACGTCATAACCGGCATCATGGACAGCATTCACGATATTCTGGGCGGCATTTACAGCAGCCGTAACTATGTGCACATCTGCTTCCAGCCGCACTCCGGTCATCCCGACCGGGTCCCGGATGGAATCCTGCCCATCCACATAAAATTCCTGCGGAATAACGTGGATCAACTCACGTCCTTTATCCTGGGGGACGGAGATCGTAGTCGCGGCATCAATTACGCGCTCCACATCTGTCTCCGTTATCTCCCGCGTATCGTTAGAAATTGCTATCACACCGGGACTGTTTTTACTTTCAATATGTTTCCCGGCTATTCCCACATATACACTGTGAACCTCAACTCCTGCCATAAATTTGGCTTCATTTATGGCCCGCTGAATAGCCCGGACAGTATCTTCCACATTAACTACCATCCCCCGGTGCAGACCTTCCGAAGGTTCTTCGCCAACTCCTATTATCTCAATATCTCCATCCCTGTTTTTTTCTCCGATAATAGCACAAACCTTAGTTGTGCCGATATCAAGTCCTACTACAAAATCGTCCTGCGGCATAAAACTCACCTTCCTTAAAAATTTTCAACTGATAGTCTTCACATTTGAACACTAATTCTTCCAACAAAATTTAAACAGTAAAATAAAGATTGGATTTTCATAATTGAAAATGTATTTATCCAATCGGAATTCGATTATCAACCTCCGGAATTAAACTTGAGTTTGATTCCCCGGTATATATCCTCTCGGGGTCACTCAAATCTATGTAATCTCCAGTTTGTCTAAATTCATTTGTATTCATCAACTCATACAGTTTTTTTATTTTCAATTCATACTGCCCGGAGCCCAGAAGGACTTCCAGACTGCGGGGCCGATTGATTTTTATGGAAACCGAATAACCCGCGGGCATTATTTTTATTTGATCAAGTATATCCGGAGAAAAAACCTCAACCACTGCCTCTTTAACCGTCAGGGCCCGCTTCCAGATACGCCGGAACTCTTCCTGGCTGCGAGCTTCATCAAGACCGATAACCCGGGGCAAAATATTCAACAGTTTATCCTTCTCTTTCTCTGTCGGCCCAAACATGACCCCTTCCCGGTCAATCAGTTTTCCAACCCGATGTCCCCCGGGGCCCTGGCGAATTAACACAATTGCTTCCGGAGTTCTTTCTTCAACCTCAATAATCAGATTATCTGGAAACTTTCTGCGCACTTCGACCGTCTTAAAACGGGTTATCTTTTCTTTGAGATGATCCCTTATCTCTCCAGAGGAAATTTTAAAGAAACTCACGTTTTCTCCATCCTCTCCCAGTATTAATGGTTCAAGAGCTTCAACTACGGTCTCTTTTTTTACAGCCCCCAGACCTCTTATATCAAGCTTGATCTCAAATCTCTCCGAATTTATTCCGTAACTGTAAAAACTGTAAACAATAAAAATCGGAATAAGTAAAAGCAGCAACTGCAAACCCCGGACGACCCACTTTAAACCGGGCTTTATCTCCGGAACGAGTTCACCCCAGCTACCTGCTGATTCTTCTCTACGCCTCGTATTGGCCGGTCCCATGTCACGCATTTTCTTTCTCCTCCATTGCCCGGCAGAGAAGTTCCCAGACCAGTTCTTTAAATTCAATACCTGCACTTTTAGCCGCCATCGGCAGAAGCGAGGTGGAAGTAAGACCCGGTATCGTATTTATTTCCAGCAGCACCGGATCGGTCTCGTCCTTCAAAATATAATCAACCCGACACAGAGATTCGGTGCCCACCGCGCGGCTTACTTTTCCTGTCAGAACTATCAATTTATCCAGCGTTTCATTTGCCAGCGGGGCCGGAACATCATATTCGGTTAATCCTTTTGTATATTTTGTTTCGTAATCAAAATATTCATGGCTGGAACGAATTCCCACCGGCGGTAAATAAAGCTGGTCTTCCAGTTCTATCACTCCCACGGTAACTTCGTAACCGGGTATATATTCTTCTACGAGAACCTGAGCACAATATTCACGAGCTTTTTTCACGGCCCCTTTCAGTTTACCGGCTTCCACGATTGACATCCCGATGCTGCTCCCCTCCAGGCGGGGCTTTATTACCATTTTCTCGAACCCACCCCGGTTTTCTATTTCTTCATCTTCGGCCAGAACAAACCATGGTGCAGTGGGTATTTCAAGCTGCTCATAAATACGCTTGGAGAGCACCTTGTCCATACAGACCGCGCTGGCAGTCACGCCGGGACCGGTATAGGGAATCTGATACCATTCGAGCAATCCCTGAATTACCCCGTCTTCACCACCCCGGCCATGTAGAGCCAGAAAAGCACTTTCTATTTCGAACTCGATAAGTTTTTCTCCCAGGTCCCTGTCAGTATCGAACACAAAAACCTCACATGGAGCCTCTTCCAGAGCGGTGGCGACAGCTTTGCCTGTCTTCAGTGAAACCTTGCGTTCGGCCGACTCACCGCCACATATGACAGCTACTTTTTCAGGCTTTTTCATTATTTATGGTTCTCCACACTTTCATTATTGATTAAAATTTATTACAGTTATTTCAAGTTCCAGTTTCTGTTCAAAAATATTAAATACGCGGCGGCGCACTCGTTCGATCAGCCGCAGGACATCGGCACAACGAGCGCCGCCGCGATTTATAAAGAAGTTGGCATGTTTTTCAGAAACCTCTACCCCACCTATTTTTTCACCTTTCAGACCGGCCCGATCAATTAACTCTCCCGCACTCACATCAGCCGGGTTTTTAAAAATACAACCCGCGCTCGAATGCTCAAGCGGCTGAGACCGACGACGTTTTTCAAGAAACTCTTTTTGTTTTTTCTCAATCTCTTCCGGTTTTTGTTTTTTTAATTCAAATTTCACAGCAAGAATTAACTCATCATCTTTGATATCGCTGGATCGATAATCAAAATCAAACTGAGCCACCGGCCGGATTTCAATCTTACCCTCCGAATTTAACAGTTTTACCTCCTCAACCAGATCGGACATCATACCGTCAAAACAACCGGCATTGGTAACCACGGCCCCACCCACGCTGCCGGGAATACCCGCAGCCCATTCCAGTCCGGAAAGGCCCTCCCGCGCCGCTCGCGCAGCAAGACGGGGCAGAGGAACTGCCGCTCCCGACTGCAAATAATTATCTTTTTTTGAAATATGACCGAAATCCCCACTCAACCGGATCAGCGGCAATTTTAAAAATTCATCCTGAAACAAAAGATTGCTCCCCCCTCCCACATAGATCGCCCTGGACCAATCCGACGCCAGATTTTCCTGCAACTCGAGCAATTCAGACTCCTTTTGTGGTTCATACAAACAAACGCCTCGACTGCCAATCCCGAAAGTTGTCAGATCGGCCAGTTTGATATTTTCGGTCACTTTCAATCCCGATCCGCTCCTATTTTTTTTGCTGCCCTGTCAAGTATAGGTTCGGCCAGGCTAACAATATTGCCCGCCCCCATAGTAAACAGCACCTGCTTTTTGTCAGGGCTGATCTGCTCCTCAATCCAGTCCAGGATTTCTTTGCGGGAACTTGCAAAAGCAGTGGAACCACCGTTGCGATGGGGTAAAATGTTTTTCCTCAAAAAATCTATATCAATCCCCTCAATTTTTTCCTCGCCGGCAGGATAAATTTCGGTAACACACAGCTTCCCGGCAGTTTTTAAGGCCCGACCAAATTCATGAGCCAGATCCCGGGTCCGGGAGTAACGGTGCGGCTGAAAAATAACCAGAAGCTCACCCTCAAGATTTTCATCGGCGGCCTTCAAAGTCTTTTCGATCTCCGTCGGATGATGGGCATAATCATCATAAACACTAAATTTTTTGACCTGACCTTTAAAATCAAACCGACGAGCCACTCCTTCGAACGACTCCAGACCCTGTTTTATTGAATTGAAATCCAATTCTTTTTCCAACCCGATCGCCAGGGCGGCAAGTGCGTTTTGAACGTTAAATTTTCCCGGCAGCGGCAGATTTATTTCCCCCAGCAACTCACCATCCCGACTTACCTTAAAACGGGTAGAAAAATTGTGAGGTTTCAGATCAAAAGCCTGCAACTGGTTGTGCTCACCCAGACCGTAGGTCACATAAGGTTTGTGAACCTCCGGAAGCATATTGCGAACCCCGGGGCAATCTCCACACAGGGCAACGAATCCATAAAAAGGAACCGAATTTATAAACTGTTTGAAGGCCACTTTTACCTCCTGCATCGTTCCGTAATAATCCATATGATCGTTTTCAATGTTTGTAACGACCGCAAGCACAGGGGTCAATTTTAAAAAAGAGCCGTCCGATTCATCGGCTTCAACAACAATCTGATCGTCGCTGCCCAGCCTGGCCCCTATCCCCAGGTTATGCATCCGACCTCCCACAACCACAGTGGGATCAAACCCGCCGCTTTGCAGAACTACAGAAACCATGGCCGTTGTTGTGGTTTTCCCGTGAGTGCCGGCCACGGCGATCCCCTGTTTTAACCGCATCAACTCGGCCAGCATTTCAGCCCTCGGTATGACGGGAATTTCCCGCTCGCGAGCCGCACTGACTTCACAATTATTTTCGTCAACCGCAGAGGTCTTAACCAGCACATCCGCCTCTTTAATATTTTCAGCCGAATGACCAATCTCAATTTCGGCTCCCCTCCGCTGCAAATTCCTTATCCTTGCGTTTTCCGATATATCAGAACCGGTAACCCGATATCCCAGCGTAAGCAGAACCTCGGCGATACCGCTCATGCCAACTCCGCCTATACCAACAAAATGAATTACCTGTGTCCGTCTAAAATTCATGAGTTCGTCCTCCGGGAAATATTCATCAACAGACCGACCGCGGTCATATTTATCAACAGCGAGGATCCACCGTAACTTATAAAAGGCATCGTTACCCCCGTGGTGGGAACTGTTCCACTGATAACGGCCAGGTTCAAAGCCGACTGAGTTCCAATCAAAGCAACCAGGCCCAATCCAAGCAGACGATCAAAAGGATCGGAGGACTGCAGACTGATCATGTAACCGCGCCAGATTAAATACACAATCAACGCAAGCAAAAGCGCCACACCCATAAATCCCAGTTCCTCCCCGAGTATCGCCACAATTGAATCCGTATAGGGTTCAGGTAATAAGCCCCGCTTTAAAAAACTTTCTCCCAGCCCCCGGCCAAAAAAACCTCCACGGCCCAGGGCCCGCATCGATTGCAAAATATGATAGCCCTTGCTGTAGGGGTCACCCCACGGATTTATATAGGCAAGAATCCGGGCCCGGCGATAACCACTGACCAGAATCGAAACTGCAAACACAGGAACAATCATCGCTCCCAGCATAAACAGATAATGATAGGGAAACCCGACCAGAAACAGCATAATAAAACCAAGTAAAATCAGTTGAAGCGATGTCCCCACGTCCGGAGCCAGAACTACAAAAAAGGCCAAAATGAAAACAAGAAAAAAGACAGCGCCCATATCCCGGACAATATTTTTTTGCTGCAGTCGGCTTTTAGAAAGATACAACGCGGTTATCATTATCACCGCCAGTTTACCCAGCTCACTGGGCTGAAAACTGATAAAACCAAAATCTATCCAGCGCCGGGCTCCTCCGGCCTCGCGGCCAATAAAGGGGATCAGCACCAGGACCAGTGAAACCAGAACCGCAAAATAAAAAACGGGTATCAAACTCTTGAGGGTGTCAAAGGAGATGACCGCGGCGGACAAACACGCCACTATTCCAATCAGGCCCCAGATGAGCTGTTTATGGAAAAAGTAAAATTCGTTATTGTAACTGCTGTATGCCCTGAAAGCACTGGAACTAAAAACCATCAGTATCCCGAGGACCAGAAGCGACAGAGCAACCAAAAACAGACTCCAGTCAATCTCTTTTAATGCGTTCATCCGGCGATCACCTCCCGCACCCAGCAATCAAATTCTTCGCCACGTTTTTTATAATTTTCAAAAGCATCGAAACTTGTAGCACCCGGGGAAAGAAGGACAGTTTCTCCCGGCTCGGCGTTTTTCACAAGATTTTTAACAGCGGTCTCCCAGTCTCCTACGGTCCTGGCTTCGATTTCATATTCGGAAGCGAGCTCGGTGAGTCGAGCGATTAGTTTTTTTTCGCCGCATAATAACAATTCCCTGATTTCTTTGTTTTTCATCTCTTCGAATACAGGCCGAAAATCGGATTCTTTGCTTCCACCGCCCAGAATCAGTCTTACGGGACCGGAAACTTTTTTTAGCAAAGCGGCCACCGCGTGGGGGTTGGTTCCCTTCGAATCATTAATTACACAGATATCCGAATCAGAAGAAATCTCCCGGGCTCTATAATCCAGGGGGTTGAATTCGGACAACCCTTTTTCAATCTTCTCCACCACCGGATCAATATCGGCAAGCTCGATGGCCGCAAGCAAATTTTCCGGAAACAAACGCAATATTTCAGGAAACTCGGCGGCCGGAATCAAGCCGTTGGATAGTTTTAATCCCCTGCTGCTCCAGGCGGGAACACCGCGACCGGAGATATTTGCGGAGGAAAAGAAAGAGGTTTCATACTCGTCATTCGCTATAAATTTTTGGGCTTCTTCCTTCAACCCAACTGGTACAACAATCCGTCCGCCGCGACGGGTGCGGGCCAGAAGTTCCCATTTCAACCCGTGGTATTCATCCAGTGAAGCGTGGCGATCCTGGTGGTCGTCGCCCAGGTTTGTCAAAAGAGTATGATCCGGTTTGAAATTCCGCATAGATTCCACCTGAAAACTGCTGACTTCAACTACATATTTTACGGTCTTTGAATCTTCGCGGGAGAAAACCGCTTCAATCAGCGGCCGCCCCACATTCCCGCAGACATCAACAGGACCGTCCGACTTTGCTTTCAGAAAGGCGCCGGTTAGCTGCGTGCAGGTACTTTTGCCATTGGTTCCGGTAACCGCATATACACTGCCCCGACAAAGGCGCCAGGCAAACTCCAGTTCTCCGATAACCTCCACTCCCCCGGCCTCTGCCTCTTTAACCAGACGATGTCCGGCGGGGATACCCGGGCTTAAAATTAATATATCCAACCTGGTGTCTATTGTTTCCGGTTTTAATTTCCAGCTAAGATTATCGGGCCAATCGCCGGCTGGCGGGCTATCTTTCAGATCGTCGTAAACCACTATATCATCCACCCGGGCGGCCAGGTTTTCAACCAGAGATCTTCCGGTCGTCCCCAGCCCGTAAACCCCGACTTTTAACCGGCTGATATTATTTAATTCTGTTTTATTAGCCATGCTGTCCACTGCCATTTTCATCGTAATTTCAGCGTACTCAAAGCAACAAGTGCCAGTATTATGCCAATAATCCAGAATCTTATCGTTATCTTACTTTCATCCAGACCTTTTAGTTCAAAATGATGATGAATGGGAGCCATTTTCAGAAGACGTTTACCCGTCAATTTGTAATAACCAACCTGGGCTATTACAAAGAGCGCTTCTATCACAAAAATCCCTCCCACTATAATAAGCAAAAGTTCCTGTTTTATTATTACGGCCAGGGTTCCAATAGAACCCCCGAGGGAAAGTGAACCGGCATCCCCCATGAATATCTGGGCGGGATGGGCGTTAAACCAGAGAAACCCCAGCGAAGCACCTATTAAACTGGCAACAAACACAGTCAGTTCACCTGTCCCGGGTATATTTGGCACCTGCAGATACTCACTGAAAATATAATGCCCGCTGATATAAGCCATCGCACCGTAAGCAACCGCACAAAAAGTAACACTGCCCACCGCCAGACCATCCAGCCCGTCAGTCAGATTAACCGCATTGGAACTGCCAATCACCACCAGCACAACAAACGGCACGTAAAAAAAACCGAGCGGGATCCAGAATTCCTTCATAAAAGGCAAAAACAAGGAGCGGCTTAAATCAAAATGAAACTCCTCAGAAAGCCAGAGAAGACGGATGGGAAGCGGTTTTTGTATCAACCAGATTCCAACCACCGCGCCGACCAGGACCTGAACCAGCAGTTTTGTCTTCACCGAAAGCCCATCGGTAGACGGATAGCGCATCTTATACCAGTCATCCAGTGCGCCAAGCAGACCAAGGGAGATAATTACAAATAAGATCATCTGAACAAAACGGTTGCTCAAATCAGCCCAGAGAAGGGTTGATAAAACTATGGAAACCACCAGAAGCAACCCGCCCATGGTCGGGGTTCCCTCCTTGCCCTCCTGAAAATCAAGATAGGGCCGCAGATCTTCCTGGGCCAGATTCCAGCTTCTAAACCGGGGAATGAGAAGCCAGAGAAACCCCCAGCAACTGACCAAACCGGTTACCGCCGCATAAGCGGTGCGCAGGGTTATATATTGAAAAACACGGACAAATGAGAACCAGGTTTCGGGTTCATAAAAGTTTTGATAGATCGCATACATCATAGTGATTCAGTCCATCTTTCTACCAACCGGTAAAGCCCGACCGCGTGTGATGATTTTACCAGCGCCGATTTGAAATTTGTCGGATCCAGATCAATTATTTCCTCGACGCTTTCATGAAAATATATTTTTTTATCACCGCTGCCCTCCGCCACCTGACCGGCAAATCCTCCCACATAATGAACTTGTGTTTCCTCAAGTTGCCTCAGAAGTTTGCCAAGTTTCCTGTGCAGGTCTTCGGCCTGACCGCCCAGCTCCTTCATCTCCCCGACCACCGCAAGCGACGGGGACGGAAGCTGATTGAGGTAACTCAGGGCCGAGGCCATTGAATCCGGATTTGCGTTGTAGCTGCCGTCTATAACCTGACAGCCGCCAATATCTATCACACTTCCACGACCGGCAGGTATTTCAAACCGGGAAAACCAATCCTCGAACTCTTCATTATTAATCCCGAGACTGCTGGCGGCCGCCAGCGCCAGAGAAGCGTTTTGCAAAAGATCAACACGACACTGAGCCAATCTCATCTCACCAGCATCGGTGCGAAGAATAGTTCCCGAACAGTTTTCTTCCCATCTGGCAAAGAAATCGGCGTCTGACGACGAACCGACCAGACGGGGCCGCACTGCACTGTTTTTTTTCAACAGATCTATGTATTCAATAGTTTCCGGTATAAAAGCAACCCCGTCATTCCCCAGGCCGGCCAGAAGAGCACTTTTCTCCCGGGCCACCTCTTCGAGACTCTTGAGCCCCTGAAGATGGGCCGGACCTATATGGGTGATAATTCCCATATCCGGGTTGAGAATCTCGGCCAGAAATTCTATTTCACCGGGGGCATTGGTTCCCACCTCGGCAACCAGCACGTCACGACCGCCCTGATTGAGAACTGTGAGCGGCAGTCCGAGCTGATTGTTGTAATTACCCGGCGTTTTGCCCACCGTGTATCTGGCCTGTAAAACACTTGATAACATCTCTTTAAGGGTCGTTTTACCGCAACTGCCCGTAATTCCAATCACGTAACTGTCCATCATCCGACGATAGCGACGGGCCAGTTCCTGCAGAGCGTATTCGGTATTTTTCACTATTAGCTGAGGTATATCCACGTCCTGTTTTTCTCGAACCA
>CAYTSZ010000005.1:7953-24167 GCA_964440635.1 uncultured bacterium | reverse complement strand
CAGCATGTCCGGGACAGTCGACGTGTGCATAGTGTCTGTTTTCTGTCTCATATTCAACGTGAGCGGTGGCAATCGTTATACCCCGCTCTTTTTCCTCGGGCGCGTTATCAATATCTTCAAACCCAAGATCATCTGCAAACCCCTGTGCAGCAAGATAATGCACCATCGCTGCAGTGAGCGTTGTCTTACCGTGATCAACGTGACCAATGGTCCCGATATTCACGTGGGGTTTTGTCCTTTCAAACTTTTGTTTAGCCATCCTTTTGACCTCCTATGAATTATTCATTTCCAACAACTTAACTGGTAACTGATTTTTCTTCAACAATTTGTTTGGCAATACTGTCCGGCACTTGATCATAATGAGAAAACTCCATACTATAGTTTCCACGTCCCTGGGTCAAGGATCTCAGGTCAGTAGCATAACCGAACATTTCAGAAAGCGGAACTGAAACCCGCACAACCTGAGCTCCCCCCCGCTTGTCCATACCTTTTACCTGACCGCGACGGGAATTAAGGTCTCCGATTACATCGCCGCTGTATTCCTCAGGCGCGACAACTTCACAATCCATAATTGGTTCAAGCAAAACCGGGCTGGCCTGCCTGAAACCTTTTTTAAATCCTTTTGAACCGGCAATTTTAAATGCCATCTCGCTGCTGTCGACATCGTGGTAGCTGCCGTCATAAAGTTCAACCTTCAGATCAACCACAGGATATCCGGCCTGGGGGCCGGCTTCCATTGCTTCCACAATACCGTCTTCTACGGCGGGAATGAATTCACGGGGAATATTTCCACCTTTTATTTTATCCTCAAACACAAAACCTTCTCCGGGCTCAAGGGATTCTACAATCATTTTAACATGACCATATTGTCCTCTTCCACCGGATTGTTTAACATGCTTGGCCTCAACATCGGCAACTTTTGTAATGGTTTCTTTATAAGCAACCTGCGGGGCACCAACGTTAGCTTCAACTTTGAATTCCCTGAGCAGGCGGTCAACAATAATTTCCAGGTGCAGCTCACCCATTCCGCTAATAATAGTCTGGCCGGTTTCATGATCGATTTCCATGGTGAAAGTCGGATCCTCCTCGGCCAGTTTGCGCAAAGAGGTGAAAAGCTTTTCCTGGTCAGCCTGCGTTTTAGGTTCAATCGCAACGCTTATCACAGGTTCGGGAAATTCCATCTCTTCAAGTATAATCGGTTTTTCTATATCACATAATGTATCTCCTGTTTTTGTATCGCTAAGGCCAACCGCCGCCGCGATATCTCCGGCGTATATAATATCACGCTCTTCCCGGTCGTCCGCATGCATCTGAAGCAGACGCCCAACCCGTTCTTTTTCGTCGGAACGGGGGTTAAGAACATACGAACCGGCTTCCAATTTTCCACTATAACAGCGGAAGAAGGTCAGCTTACCGATATAAGGATCGGTTACAATTTTAAAGGCAATCGCAGCAAACGGTTTATTATCGTCCGCAGAACGAATCTCCTCATCTCCGGTATCTGGATTGAGCCCTTCAATCGGTGGCACATCCAGCGGGGAAGGCAGATAATCAACAACTGCGTCAATTAATGTTTGAACCCCGGTGTTTTTAAGAGCAGAACCCACCAGAACAGGGAGCAAGTCAACGGCGAGAACACCTTTTCGAATAGCTGATTTCAGCTCATCGTTAGTAATTTCGGCATCTTCCAGGTATTTTTCCAGCAGCTCATCATCATATTCTACTACCGCCTCGACAAGCTTGGCTCGCATTTCTTCAGCTTTGTCCTGCATATCTCCAGGAATTTCTACCTCTTCGTATTGGGCGCCGAGAGTATCATCTTTCCATTGCAAATATTTCATTTTGAGCAGATCAACACAACCCTCAAAATCACTTTCACTGCCGACCGGAAGCTGCAGAGGCACCGCTTTAGCGCCAAATCTTTCTTTGAGCTGATCCACAACCCTGTAAAAATCGGCTCCTATGCGGTCCATTTTATTAATAAAGGCAACTCTGGGAACATTGTATTTATCAGCTTGCCGCCAGACGGTTTCCGACTGAGGCTCAACCCCACCAACAGCACAAAAGACTCCGATCATTCCGTCAAGAACTCGTAGCGAACGCTCAACTTCAATCGTAAAGTCAACGTGACCCGGGGTATCAATAATGTTAATCCGGTGATCGTCCCAGTAACAGGTGGTAGCGGCAGATTGTATCGTAATCCCACGCTCACGTTCCTGTTCCATAAAATCCATTTCGGCGGCGCCGTCATGCACCTCGCCCATTTTGTGTATTTTACCGGTATAAAACAAAATTCTTTCCGTGGTTGTAGTTTTCCCGGCGTCAATATGGGCCGCCAGTCCAATATTTCTTGTCTTCTTCAATGATATTTCTCTTGCCACTCTAAACACTCCATTTTAATCTGGTTAAAATTCTAAAACTTAACTTCGCAATAAAGATACCACAAACAAAGATAATCATGCAGACAATCTTTGTTGATGACCGACCCTACCGGTCTTAACTTATCCAACGCCATATTCGGCTGAATTACCAGCGGTAATGGGCAAATGCTCGGTTGGCTTCCGCCATTTTATGTACGTTCTCTCGTTTCTGAAAGGCACTGCCCGAATGGTTGGACGCATCCAACAGTTCATTGGCCAGGCGGTCTTCCATCTTGTATTCACGTCGCTCTGCAGCCGCGTCACATAACCATCGCAGCGCCAGGGCGAGACTGCGTCTTTTATCAACTTCCATCGGAACCTGAAAGGTAGCTCCACCAACCCGGCGGGCTCTGACTTCCAGACGCGGACGAACATTCTTAATCGCATTTTCAAAAATAATCATCGGTTCTTCGTTTGTTTTTTCTGCAATGGTATCCATCGCATTATAAACAATTTTTTCCGCAACAGATTTTTTACCGTCCAACATAATTTTGTTGATCAAACGAGCAATAAGTTTGCTGTCATAAACGGGATCTGCTTCAAGCGGTTTCCGTCTTAATACCTGTTTTCTTCTTGCCATTATTAATTTACTCCTCCGGTTTCTTGGTACCGTATTTCGACCTTGCCTGCCGGCGGTCTTCAACACCACTGGTGTCAAGAGCGCCTCTTACAACTGTGTAACGAATACCGGGCAGGTCTTTAACCCTGCCTCCTCTTACGAGCACGATGTTGTGCTCCTGGAGGTTATGACCTTCTCCGGGGATATAAGCGGTAATCTCATAACCCGTGGTAAGTCTTATCCTTGCAACTTTACGCAAAGCCGAATTCGGCTTCTTGGGAGTTGTCGTATACACACGAGTACAGACTCCCCGTCTTTGCGGACTCCCTTTAAGCGCCGGAGTCGGGTTCTTTTTTGTTTCTTTTTTACGTCCTTTTCGCACTAATTGATTTATTGTTGGCACTACACTCACACACCTCAGCTTTAAAAATGGCTGTATACACTAACTAAATTAAATTTGATTGTCAACCGGATAGGAAAACAACAATAGTACATCATACCAAACCACTGGTATAAATTCCAGCTAAAAATTATTTAAAACAGCATTTATTTATAACGGAATCAGAATATATTCGAATTCCGCTCTAAAAACCGCTTCCTAACTGGCAGGAGCTTCCTCCTGTTCTTCGCTGATCTCCTCCTGTTGATCTGCCTTCCGGGTAAATGTGCGGGCTTTATCGACAACCTCCCGCAGATCTTTTTTAAACATATTACGGTAAGAATCAAAACCGGTTCCCGCAGGTATCAGATGACCGATAATTACATTCTCTTTAAGACCGGCCAGTTCATCAATCTGCCCCTGTGCGGCAGCATCCGATAGGACTCTTTTAGTATCCTGGAAACTTGCGGCCGAAATAAAGCTGTCGGTCCCGAGGGAAGCTTTAGTAATACCCTGCAAAACAGCGCGGAAGGTCGCCGGCTCCCCTCCGTCTTCAAGAATTGCTTCATTGACCCTGGAGAGACGATAGCGATCAGCCAGTTCCCCGGGAAGATACTGTGTATCCCCGGAATCAGTAATCATCACTCTCCGCAGCATCTGTCTAACAATAACTTCCAGGTGTTTATCGTTGATGCTTACCCCCTGCTGGCAGTAAACTTTCTGAATTTCACGGACCAGGTAATTTTGAAGGGCCCGAACACCTTTCACCTGCAACAGGTCGTGGGGATTCACATAACCTTCAGTCAATGCAACCCCCTCGTCAACAACCTCTCCGTCCAGTACTTTTATGTGAACACCAGGTTTTATACGATAACTTTTAGAATCGCCGGTTTCGGGGTTAGTGATTTGCAAAGTTCTAATACCTTTTTCTTCTCGTTTCTCGGGTTTTATGAACTCTACTTCCCCCGATATTTCTGCGATATCGGCGCTCTGTTTTGTTCTTTTTCGTGCTTCAAACAGATCTTCCACACGGGGCAGACCACCAGTAATATCTTTGGTCTGAACCGCTTCTTTGGGCATTTTGGCCAGAACCTGACCGGCCTGAACCTCTTCGCCATCCTCGGTGATTAAAATGGCACCATAAGGAAGGTCATAGCGGCGGGTTGATTTTTTGCCTTCCTTTTTGAGAACAATACTTGGAAACTTCTTGCCCTGTTTATCCTCAACAATCACCTTGTTAATAAGACCGGTGGTTTCATCAACCTGCTCACTGAGCGTTCGGCCAACTTCAACATCACGCAGCATCACTTCGCCGGAAAACTCGGCAATTATCTGCTCGTTATAGGGATCAACCTCTACGTATGTCTCACCGGAACGCACTATATCCCCGGGAGCGACAAGTATCCGGGCACCGGTTCCAACACCAACGCGATACTCATTACCAAGAATACGCAGGATATCGTCATCAATTTTAATAATACCTTCTGTATCCGCTGTAATATTCTTTTCCTCATTATCACCTATTAATCTGGCAACCGGATCCTCCTCGTAAACCCAGAGTCCTTCAAATGCAACAGGCTCAACCTCATATCCTTCCCGGTCGAGTTCGATCTCCTGTTTTATTTTACGAATACGCATCTGGGCATCTTTCAGGCAGACCCGCACTTTATCTCCGGCAGGCGTCGTATATTCGACTGCACTTTCAGGAACTGTTTCTATGTAACAGTCCTGTTCTGCCTGAACAGCCTGCTCACCACCACCGGAAGCGATGCCACCGGTGTGAAATGTTCTCATAGTAAGCTGTGTTCCGGGCTCACCAATTGATTCGGCGGCGATTATCCCGGCCGGTTCTCCAAGGTTAACGATCTTACGGGTGGACAGGTCTCTGCCGTAACAAAGGGCACAAACACCATCCTCAGATTCACAGGTCAAAATACTGCGAACTGCAACCTTTTCAAAACCACATTCCATTATTTTACGGGCTGCTTTTTCATCTATGAGTTCATTTTCTTTAACTATAACTTCACCGGTCTGGGGGTGGGAAATATCCTCGCGAGCCATCCGGCCCAGCACCCGGTCTTCAATGGTCTCAAGTATCTTGTCGCTGGAGCGAATCGGGCCGACCTGAACACCGTTCAAAGTGCCACAATCGATCTCCGAGACACGGCAGCTCTGCGCGACATCAGCGAGCCGCCTGGTCAGATAACCGGCATCAGCGGTCTTAAGCGCCGTATCGGCAAGACCTTTCCGGGCACCGTGGGTGGAAATAAAATATTCCATAACCGACAGGCCGTCCCGGAAACCAGATTTAATCGGAAGTTCAATAACTTTACCACTGGGTTTGGCCATCAGGCCACGCATTCCGGCCAGTTGCCGGATCTGTTCATCAGAACCACGCGCGCCGGAATCGGCCATCATAAATACCGGGTTAAATCCGTCCATATCTTTTACAATAGTTTCAAGCACCGAATCACTGACCTGAGCAGTTATATCGTGCCAGACGTTAATAATCCGGTTATATTTCTCCTCTTCAACAATCTCACCTTTTTCGTAGAGATCATTTATGGCTTCCACTTCTTCTTCCCCGCGGCCTATAAGTTCAGACCGGCGTTCAGGAACCAGCAGATCATCATATCCGATCGAACAGCCCATAAGAGTGGAATGATGATAACCGGCATTTTTAAGCGAATCCAGCATCTCAACCGCGGTATATATACCGTGATCCTCTACACATTCGGCCACAAGCTCAGAGAGATTCCCCTTTTCGAATGTACAGTTGCGAAAACCCAGAGCATCCGGCAGGTATTCATTCAACAGCACACGACCGGGTGTTGTCACATAACACTCACCCTGATAACGATAAATAACCGGTTCATGCAGACCCACCACATTGGTTTCCAGGGCCCATTCCAGAGTTTTAAAATCCCCAAAAGAGTGCTCGGCATTTTCTTCTGTGAGTTCCACCGAGGTGGGAACTTTTGTTATATAGTTAATTCCGATAACCATGTCCTGGGTCGGCACACTAACGGCCCCACCATGAGCGGGAGATAACAGGTTGTTCGTGCTGAGCATTAAAACTCGCGCTTCAATTTGAGCTGTTTTGGAAAGCGGAACATGCACAGCCATCTGGTCACCGTCAAAGTCAGCGTTAAACGGAGGACAGGCCAGCGGGTGCAGACGAATCGCATGCCCCTCTGTTAGCACGGGCTCATAAGCCTGGATACCGAGTCTATGCAAAGTCGGCGCACGGTTAAGCATTACCGGGTGGCCTTCAATTACTTCTTCCAGCGCATCCCAGACAGCATCCTCCTCGCGCTCGATCATTCGTTTTGCCGATTTGATACTGGAAGCTTCATTTTCATTCACAAGACGCTGCATAATAAAGGGTTTAAACAGTTCTATTGCCATTTTTTTAGGCAACCCACACTGATTAAATCTCAATTCAGGTCCATTAACAATTACAGCACGACCGGAGTAATCCACCCTTTTTCCGAGCAGATTCTGTCGGAAACGACCCTGTTTACCTTTAAGTAAATCGGTCAGTGATTTCAGCGGGCGGTTATTGGGACCGCGGACTGGCCGGTCAACCCTGGTATTATCTATCAGGGAATCAACAGCCTCCTGAAGCATTCTTTTTTCATTTCTAATAATAATATCGGGTGTTCTGAGTTCCAGCAGTTTTTTTAACCGGTTATTTCTATTTATCACCCGTCTGTAAAGATCGTTAACATCCGAAGTGGCAAACCGGCCTCTCTCCAACTGGATCATCGGTCTTAAATCCGGCGGAAGCACGGGAAGGTTTTCGATAGTCATATGCTTGGGTTCCAGACCGGAGTCATAAAATCCTTTTAATGTTCGCAGACGGCGGATAAGTTTTTTGTTTTTCTGTCGTATTCTTGTCCGTCCCGTTTTATTCTTTTTTTGCAGTTCAAGATCCTCTTCTATAACCTCAATCTCAGCTTCAAGATCAAGATTTTCCAGAAGCTCCTTCACCGCTTCGGCGCCCATACCAACTTTAAACCGGTTGCTGTATTCTTCTCGGGCTCGCTGAAATTCCTGCTCGGTCAGCAGTTCCTTCTCTTTGAGCTCCGTATCACCGGAATCCAGGACAACATAATTTTCATAATAAACAATTTTCTCAAGGTCTTTGATCCGCATGTTGAGAACAAGACTTATTTTGGAGGGAATACCGCGCAAGAACCAGATGTGGGTAACCGTGGACATAAGTTCAATATGCCCCATCCGCACCCGCCGAACCTTTGCCCGGGCAACTTCAACACCACATTTGTCACATACTACACCGGCGTATTTTTTACTTTTATATTTACCACAAAAACATTCCCAGTCCCTGGTCGGACCAAATATTTTCTCACAAAAAAGCCCGCCTCTTTCGGGGCGCAAAGTCCGATAGTTAATTGTTTCCGGTTCCTCAACTTCTCCGTGGGAAATATCCAGAACTCTGTCGGGATCCATTAAACCTATGCTAATGTGATCAAATTCGGCGAAAAACTCATCACCGTAAGTTTCAGTCTCTACTCCACCTGACAGAATTCCACTTTCGGCCTGCCCAGTATCACTTATTTTCCCTTTAATATCAGCTTTGTCAGCCAAGGTCAAACACCTCTAATTCGGAATTTTCGCTCAAAATTGTACTCTACTTCTACCAACCAGCGTTCAAATTATCAGCCGGTTAAAATTACTCCGTAACCAGCTCATCAACGTTGATTGAGCGGTCCTTCTTGTCAAATACCCGGATATCAAGTCCCAGCCCCTGCATTTCTTTTAGCAGGACATTGAAGGACTCGGGCACACCCGGAACAAAACTTTCTTCACCTTTAACAATGGAAGCATAGGTGCGCGAACGACCGTTAACATCATCACTTTTGACAGTCAAAAATTCGCGCAGTGTATGAGCGGCTCCATATGCTTCAAGCGCCCAGACTTCCATCTCTCCCAATCGCTGCCCACCAAATTGTGCTTTACCGCCAAGCGGTTGCTGGGTGACAAGCGAGTAAGGACCAATCGACCGGGCGTGAACTTTGCTCTCCGCCAGGTGATCCAGTTTCAATATATGCATGTATCCAATAGTTACTTCCTGATCAAAATATTCTCCAGTTCGACCATCGCGCAGGGGAACTTTACCCGAGCGCGGATAACCGGCCTCTTCAAGCAGATCCGCTATATCCTCTTCTGTGGCTCCGTCAAACACGGATGAAATAATCCTGTATCCAAGTTTTGCCGCAGCCAGAGTGATATGAGTTTCAAGAACCTGTCCCAGATTCATACGACTGGGAACTCCCAGCGGATTCAATACGATATCCACCGGCTCACCATCTTCGGTGAACGGCATGTCCTCTCTGGGCAGCACCCGGGAAATAACACCTTTGTTTCCGTGTCTCCCGGCAAGTTTGTCTCCAACCTGAATTTTCCTTTTGGAAGCCAGATAGATTTTTACTTTTCTTTCAACTCCGGCCTCCAGGTCGTCGTTGTTGGCGCGGCTGAATTCTTTAACGTCAATAACTACCCCACGCGTACCGTGAGAAACTGTCAGCGACGTATCTTTGACATCTTTTGCTTTCTCGCCAAAGATAGAATGCAGCAGTTTGTATTCAGGCGAAAGATCAACGTGGCTTTTGGGAGTAACCTTTCCCACCAGCAGATCCCCTGCCTCCACATAACTACCAACTTTTATAATACCGTTTTCATCAAGGTTTTTAAGAGCCTCATGACTCTGGCTTGGGATATCCCGTGTGATTTCTTCTTTCCCAACCTTGGTTTCTCGGGCCGATACGTCAAGCTCCTCAATATGAATTGAAGTAAACACATCGTCGGAAACCAGGCGGTCAGAAATCAAAATGCCATCCTCAAAGTTATAACCTTCCCAGGGCAAAAAGGCGACCATTACATCGCGGCCCAGCGCCAGCTCACCATCTCTGGTGGCCGGACCATCAGCAAGGGGCTGGCCAGCTTTGACTTTATCACCTTTTTTGACAATTGTTGATTGATTAAAACAGGTTCCCTGGTTGGAACGTTTGTATTTAAGCAGTGGGTATCGATCGATCTGATTCGAACCGGGGTCGGCTATTATTTCGCCCGTGGACTCATCCACCTGTGCCTCTTCCAGTTCCAGATCGGTTTCAACCCAAATTTCCTTTGATGTAGCCTTTACGACTTCGCCGTCATTCTGAGCAACAACCACAGAACCACTGTCGCGGGCCGCTTTTGCCTCCACACCTGTACTTACCAACGGGAAACGGGTTTCAATCAAAGGCACCGCCTGACGCTGCATGTTCGAACCCATAAGGGCCCTGTTAGCATCATCATTTTCCAGGAATGGAATACAGGAGGTAGAAACACTTACAATCTGGCGGGAGGAGACATCAATATATTCGACCTCATCCTTGTGAACAAGCGTAAACTCGCCGTTATAACGGGCCCGCACAAGCTCTTCCTGTATTTCTCCGTTTTCATCAAGTTTAGTTCCCGCCGAGGCAATCTTAGCGTTTTCATCTTTATCGGCGTCGAGATAAATAATCTCATCACTTACCACACCGTCATTGACAAACCTGTAGGGAGTTTCCAAAAATCCCAGTTCATTAACCCGGGCAAATGTTGCCAGACTGGCAATCAGCCCAATATTCGGCCCCTCAGGCGACTCAATCGGACAGATCCTGCCGTAGTGTGTGTGGTGAACATCGCGAACGTCAAATCCGGCTCGTTCCCGGGATAAACCACCGGGGCCAAGAGCAGAAAGACGGCGTTTGTGAGTTAATTCATCAAGCGGGTTTGTCTGATCCATAAACTGGCTCAGTGAACCGGTGCTGAAAAACTCCTGTATATCTGCAGTCAGCGGTTTAATATTTATAAGTCTGGCAGGAGTCGGACGATCATCAGGCTGAATATGAACATTCAGCTTGTCATTAATACTTCTTTCAATCCGGCTTAATCCGCTTTTTGCCTGCTGGAGTAACAGCTCGCCGATGGTTTTAACACGCCGGTTAGACAGGTGATCAATATCATCAATCTTACCGATACCGTCGGTTACGGATATAAAATATTTGAAGATCTCAAGCAGATCCTCCGGAGTGAGTACCCGTTCTTCAAGGTCTTCTTCTTCAAGACCTTTATGTCCGAGTTTTTTATTAATCTTGTAGCGGCCTACCCGCTCAAGGTCAATTCTATCCTCACTGAAGAAAGCTCCGTATATATAATCACGGGCATTTTCAAGATTATAGGGATCATTCGGCCTGAGAAGCTTAAACAGCCGTTTGAACGCCTCATCGGGGTTATGGGTCGGATCAAGTGCAAGAGTGTTTAAAATCACCGGGTTAAACTGTTCGCCACGGTCCACAATCTTGATCTCTTCATACCCGAGTTCCTGTGCCTCCTGCAGAACTGATTTATCAATTCTGCAGCCAGCATCAAAAACAATCTCCAGTTCGGTTTCGGTGATTGTTTCGGGTTCATCTCCCTCTTCCGCTTCTTCAAGTTCGGGGGCTTCCACTTCCACTTCAACCTCACGCACTATAGCCTGGCCGAGATATTCATGTTCCAGCTCTTCCAATGAATAGGAAGAGAGCGAGATATCTTCTGTGTCGTAGAAATACTCGACCACATCTTCGTTGGTCGGCATAATATATTCAGGTTCTTCCACATCAGGATCTTCGGGAATCAACCGTAAGAAAGTAGTGGCCTCCATACGGCGCTGGCGATCAATACTGATTCTCATTCTGTGTCGATAGTCAATATCGACTGTAACCCAGGTCCCTATGTACGGAATTATCTTACAGGTGTAACGTTCCTTTGAATCATCATAATCATACACAACACCCGGCGAGCGAATAAGCTGACTGGTTATAATACGTTCTGTGCCATTGATAACAAAAGTACCGGTAGGAGACATGTAGGGATAATCACCGAGAAAAACCTTCTCCTCAATTATTTCCCCGGTGTCTTTATAGACCATCCGCATTTTTGCGGTTATGGGAACAGAATAGGTTATACCTCTATCCTTGCAATCTTGCGGGGTAGTTTCAGGCCGGCCCACTTCGTAATACAGATATTCAAGCGAAATGGCGTCAGACTCAATGGGAAAAGTAGATTGCAGAGCCTCTTCGAACCCCTGCTTTTTTCTGTCTTCCGGTTCACATTCAGCCTGCATAAACCAATCAAACTGTTCTTTTTGTATGTGAAGTAAATCCTTGACCTCAAACGGTTCATCTTTATTTCCGAATTCAAGCTTTTTCATTTCGGAATAATCAATCATTCATTAGACCTCCTACAGGTACACAGCAAAGTTGTATCAAACACAGCCGATTTAATCCAGTGCAAAACCGAAATAACCAGTTAAAAGCTATTATTTAAGTTCGACAGTGGCGCCGGCAGCTTCCAGTTTTTCTTTGATCTCTTTAGCGTCTTCGTCCGAAAGCCCTTCTTTTACAGGATTAGGCGCATCCTCAACAAGGGTCTTAGCTTCTTTGAGACCAAGATCGGTGACCGCTCTTACCTCTTTGATAACCTTAATTTTGCTATCTCCAAAATCGGTAAGAATAACGTCAACTACGTCACTTTCTTCCTCTTCATCTGCTCCGGCCGGAGCAGCAGCGACTGCGCCGGCGACCGGTGCTGCTTCAACATCAAAACGTTCTTCTATCGCACCAACCAGTTCCGACAGTTCCAATACTGTCATTTCTTCTATCGACTCAACAATTTCTTCCTTACTTAAAGCCATGAAAAATCACTCCTTAGAATCTTCTTGTTTTTGTTTTACTTTATCAACTACCCAGACAAGCTTTTGCAACGGGTTCACGAGATAACGAGCCAGTTTTTGCACAGGGGCTTTGAGCCCAATGGCCGTCATGGTCAGAAGTTCACGCCTGGAGGGCAACTTAGAAAGCTCAATTATATCTTCTGCACTCAACAAACGATCTTCCAGCAACCCACCTTTTATTTTCAGCGCTTCATTCTCTTCCGAAAAATCAACTATCGCTTTGGCGGCACCAACAATGTTTTTACGATTAAACGCTATCGCTGTGTTACCCGACAGAAAAGGATCAGCTTTTTCAACCAGTTCACCAGCAACCTGTTCGCCATCCCCGCCAGAATCCCCGGTCGTCGATTCGGGTACGATTTCTGTCGCAGCATCAATTAATTTCTGCGCCAGGGCTTCACCTATTCCCGAAACTTCCATCAACTCCTCGGGTTTGGCAGAAGCTATTTGTCCCGGATTTTCAAAACCCTCTTCCTGCAGGGCCAAAACCTTTGCGGCTCCTACTCCGGGCAAATCCTCCAGAACTGGCTGCTCTGCTGCGGGCACTGTCTGTTCAGCAACAGATTGATCCGCTTCGACCTCGCCTCCGGCTTTTTCAAAAGCAAGCCGGGCAAGACGGTTTTTAACAACACGATAACTCGAGTTACTCTCGCGTAAACTACCGCGCAAATTTTCTATATCCTGCACATTAATACCACTGAAATCCGTAAAAAGCATATTGGTTGATTCCTGTATCTGTTCTGTTAAATCCTCAACCCAATCAATTTTACGTTGTTTTACCATTATTTTTCCTCCTTAGCAGTTAAAGCAATTCCCGGGCTTCAGACGGGTCTATTTTAAGCGAAGGACCCATGCTCGGTGTCAGGGCAATAGATTTTACGTACTGATCGCGGCCCTTTACACCCGCCGGGCGATTACTGGCAATAAACTTCAAAACAGCTAAAAGGTTTTCCTCTAACTGCTTGTCCGACATTTTATCAGTTCCAATCACTGTATGTATAATCCCGTATTTATCGTTACGAAGCTCGATCTGTCCTTTTTTTAGTTTTTCTACAGCATCCCCAACATCGAATGTCACCGTTCCGGCTTTGTTGTTGGGCATCAGGCCCCTGGGACCAAGCGTGGGACCAAGAACACTAACATCACCCATTATATCCGGGGTTGCTACCGCCTGATCGAAATCAAGCCAGCCGTCTTTTATCTTTTCAATCAGATCATCGCCGCCAACCTTATCGGCTCCGGCTTCTTCTGCTTCCTGCACTTTTTCTCCGCGAGCAAATACAACCACCTTTGTCTCCCGGCCCGTTCCGTGAGGCAAGACAAGCGAATCTCTGAACTGTTGGTCTGCCTGGGCGGGATCAATCCCCAGCCGGACATGACATTCTATAGCTTCTTCAAAATCGGCGGTGGCGAAATCTTTTATCTCCCCTACCGCTTCCTCAAGCCCGTAAGTTTCTTCAGGATCCAAATTTTTAACCATATTTTGATAACGTTTGCTTGCAGTAGTATTCATTAGATTCAATCTCCTTCTATCTCTATGCCCATACTCCGCGCCGTACCGGCAATAATTTTAGCTGCCGCCTCGATATTATAGGCGTTTAAATCGGGCATTTTAGTTTCAGCAATATCTCTGACATCAGAAGCCTTCACACTGCCAACTTTGTTACGATTCGGCTCACCCGAACCACTAACAAGCCCGGCTTTACGCTTCAAAAGAGTTGATGCGGGCGGGGTTTTTGTGACAAAACTGAAAGTTCTATCTTTATAAACCGTTATCTCAACCGGAATAAGAATCCCGGCTTCTTCATCGGACGTCTTGGCGTTAAAAGCATTACAGAACTCCATAATGTTAACACCGTGCTGTCCGAGTGCAGGACCTACCGGCGGAGCAGGATTGGCCTGCCCGGCGGGGATCTGCAATTTTATTTCTGCATTAATCTGTTTTTCAGCCATTGCTATCCCTCAAACTTTAATTTATTTTCAGTTTTTCTTTTTATACTATAATTTTTCCGCCTGATCAAAATTTAATTCCACAGGTGTCGATCGGCCAAACATATCAACCGAAACTCGCAGTTTGGCTTTTTCAATGTCAACCTCTTTCACAGTCCCCGTCATTTCTTCCATGGCCCCGCCAATGATTCTAACGGTGTCGCCAACATCAAACTCAACTTCAGGACCAAGACCGGCCTCTCCAATCTGAGAGAGAACATCTCCCATCTCAGTATTTTCAAGCGGAATCGGGTTCATCTTGGTTCCGACAAATCCGGTTACTCCGCGTGTCTGACGGATCTTATGCCAGTTTTCCTCCGACATTACCATTTTTATAAAAATATAACCGGGATAAAGCTGCTTCTCCACCTGCTTTTTTTCGTTACCTCTAATCTCCATAACTTCACGGGTGGGAACCACAACGTCCTCCACTATATTCTGCAAACCTTCTTCTTCAGCCATATCTAAAATTCTGTTCCGAATCGACTGTTCCTGGCCAGCAAATGTATGTAAAACATACCAGCGAGCATCACTTTCTTCATCCGCTGACTCAGTTTCTCCACTTGCCGCTCTGCTAATTTCTGTTTCTTCAACCATTCCTGATCGCTCCTGTATTCTTCACTAAAATACGTTTATTAAGTAACTAAAAACTCGTCTGACCACAAAGTCCAACAAACCGATATAAATCATAAAAAAAAACGCACACGCCAGAACGAGTATGGTTGATTCTATAAGTTTTTTTGAAGACGGCCAGTTAACACGGCCCCCGGGTTTGGCCTCCAGCCAAACCTTTTTTAGAAAATTTTTCAACCGATTAAGGGACTTCATGCCTCGTAGCCTCCGTTACTGCATAGCAATCCTTGTTTTTCGCATGGCAGGCCCACCGGGAGTCGAACCCGGAACCTCCGGATTTGGAGTCCGGCGCTCTGCCAGTTCGAGCTACGGGCCTATTTTAATGAGCGGACTGTTTTATGTGTGGTTTTAAGATTTCAATATAATATTTTTATAAACCTCAATAACTCACCAGACCAGCTTCACTTTTGATAAAACAATAGTATAGCACTATATCCCGCCGCCTGTCAAAAGCAAAATCAAACTTTTTACTATTTAATTCACATTTGGCACTTTTCAGGTCCGAAATATAATTTTACTGCTTCCCTGCGCCGCTTCCTGCGGCTGAAGTCTTTAGGGGGCTGCGCCCCTCAAACTCCCCACGAGGTCGTTTTCAGGGTTAGTTTTACTTCTAACCCTGAATTCTGTACATTGTACTGTTTTTATGGAGCCGAGGATGGGATTTGAACCCACGACCTCATCGCCTCCTGCTCTTTGAGGGGGCCCACTGCGTGGGAGCCATTTTATATAAAATTAACCTTGCAATCAAATTCGACGAGCTATATTCTAAATTACTCGTATAGCCTCCATGGCAAATGGTTCCCCCTCAACGGTCGCTATCGCTCCCTGCTCCCCCGCGCGCCCTCCAGGCGCTAAAGGCTTGAGGGGCTGCGCCCCTCAAACTCCCCACGAGGTCGTTTTCAGGGTTAGTTTTACTTCTAACCCTGAATTCTGTACATTGTACTGTTTTTATGGAGCCGAGGATGGGATTTGAACCCACGACCTCGTCCTTACCATGGACGCGCTCTGCCACTGAGCTACCTCGGCTTTTTTTATAACAGGTCTCGAAACATATAGACCGGACTGTATAGTGTATTAAATTTTTTGGTTATTACAACCTAAAAATTCGCTTTATAGAAAAATAAAATCCATTCAAGACCCGAGGTAGGATAATCCTCGCGGACGATCACTGAGAGAAACTATCATACCCACCATTAGCCAGTTAGTTAACATAAAGCTCCCACCATAGCTTACAAAAGGCAGGGGCAGACCCATGACCGGAATTAACCCGACACAAACGCCCAGGTTTACCACGCTGTGAGCAAGCCAGAGTGTACCGACGCCGGCGCAAAAATAATAATCCCACCATTCCTCGGTCAACGCAGACGAGGAAAAGGCACTATAAACAAGAAAAACAAACAGAGTCAGCAAAAACAGAGCAAAGGCAAGGCCCAACTCCTCAACTCCTACAGTAAATATAAAATC